>JBOHSV010000410.1:0-8133 GCA_050921735.1 Gemmatimonadales bacterium
CTGCTCGGCCGCATCCGGACGGCGACCGCGCTCGACGGGGCCGCGAGCGCCGACCTCGTGGTCGAGGCGGCCCCGGAGGACCGCGACCTGAAGCTCCGGCTGTTCGGCGAGCTCGACGCGGCGGCGCCGTCGGGTGCGGTGCTCGCCAGCAACACGTCGTCCATCTCCATCACCGAGCTGGCGGCGCGGACCGGCCGCGCGCCCCGCGTGATCGGGATGCATTTCATGAATCCCGTGCCCGTCATGCCTCTGGTGGAGGTGATCCGGGGCCTCGAGACGTCGGAGGAAACGGTTGCGAAGGTGGTGGAGGTGGTGCGGGCGCTGGGCAAGACGCCCGTGATCGTGAACGACGCGCCCGGGTTCGTCTCGAACCGCGTCCTGATGCCGATGATCAACGAGGCGGTGTTCTGCGTCATGGAGAACGTGGCCGAGCCCGAGGCGGTGGACGCCGTGATGAAGCTCGGGATGAATCACCCCATCGGGCCGCTGGCGCTGGCCGACGTGATCGGGCTGGACGTGTGTCTCGCGATCCTGGAGGTGCTGCAGCGGGACCTGGGCGACGACAAGTACCGGCCGGCGCCGCTGCTGCGGCAGATGGTAGCGGCCGGCCGGCTGGGCCGTAAGTCCGGCCGCGGGTTCTATGCTTACCGCGATTGACCCCGCCACGCTCACCGACGTGCAGCGCCAGATCGTGGATCTGGCGCGGGAATTCGCGCAGACGAAGATCGCGCCGCACGCGGCCGAGTGGGACCGGACGCGGCACTTCCCGCGCGACGTGATCGCGGAGCTCGGGCGCCTCGGGTTCCTGGGAATGCTGGCGCCCGAGGAGTACGACGGCCAGGGGCTGGACGCCGTGACCTACCTGCTGGCGCTGGAGGAGATCGCGGCGGCGGACGCGAGCGTCGCGGTCACGATGGCGATCCAGAACGCGATTCCCACCACGATGCTGGTGCGCCACGGCTCGGCCGCGCAGCGGGAGCGCTGGCTGCGCCCGATGGCGCGGGGGGAGCTGGTCGCGGGGTTCGCGTTGTCGGAGCCCGACGCGGGGTCGGATGCCGCGGCGCTGCGCGCCCAGGCGAGCCGCGACGGCGACGGCTGGGTGCTGAGTGGCGCCAAGGCGTGGGCGACCAACGGCGGCACCGCCGACGTGATGATGATCATGGTCCGGACCGACACGCCGGACGACCGGCGCGGGGCGAAGGGCATCTCGACCTTCATCGTGCCCACGGACGCGCCGGGCTATCGGGCCGGGAAACCGGAGGATAAGATGGGCCTCCGCGCGTCCAACACGACGGCGATCGCGCTCGACGGCCTGCGGCTGCCGCGCGAGGCGCTGTTGGGCGACGAGGGGATGGGGTTCGTGTACGCGATGGAGGGGCTGGACGCGGGACGGCTGGGGATCGCGACGCAGGCGGTGGGGATCGCCCGGCGGGCGCTCGAGCACGCCGTGGCCTACTGTGCCGAACGCCGGCAGTTCGGGCGGCCGCTCAAGGACTTTCAGGCGGTGCAGTTCAAGCTCGCCGACATGGCGGCGCGGGTCGCGGCGGCCCGCGCCCTGGCCCACCAGGTCGCCGCGCGGCGCGACCGGGGCGAGGCGATCACGCAACACGCCGCCATGGCCAAGCTCGTCGCGTCGGAGGCGGCGATGTGGGTGACGACGCAGGCCGTCCAGCTGTTCGGGGGGTACGGCTACATGCGCGACTACCCCGTCGAGAAGCTGTTCCGTGACGCCAAGGTCACCGAGATCTACGAGGGCACCAGTGAAATCCAGCGTCTCGTCATCGCGCGCGGTCTCTACCCGCGCCCCTAGCGCCGTCCCGGCGGAGCTGCTCGACGGCGCGGACGCGGAGTTGTTCCCCCTCCTCGCCGAGCACGAGCACGAGCAGGTGAGCCTGTGCTTCGAGCCGTCGACCGGTTACCGGGGCATCATCGCGATCCACGACACGACGCTCGGGCCGGCGCTCGGCGGCACGCGGTTCTGGAAGTACCGCTCGGACCGCGAGGCCCTGATCGACGTCCTGCGGCTGGCGCGGGGCATGACCTACAAGGCCGCCGTGGCGGGCTTGAACCTGGGCGGCGGCAAGAGCGTGATCATCGGCGACAACAAGGCGCCGCGCCGCGAGCCCCTGTTCCGGGCGCATGGACGCCACGTGCAGTCGCTGGGCGGCCGCTACATCACGGCGGAGGATGTCGGGACCTCCACCGCCGACATGGAGTACATCCGGGCGGAGACGCAGCACGTGGTGGGCCTGATCGGCAAATCGGGCGACCCCTCGCCCGTCACGGCCTACGGCGTGTACCGCGGCATGAAGGCGTGCGCCCGCGTGCGCTTCGGTACCGACAGTCTGGCCGGCAAGACGGTGGCGATTCAGGGCGTGGGCCACGTGGGCTACTACCTGGCCCAGCTGCTGCATCGGGAGGGCGCGCGGCTGGTGGCGACGGACATCGACCCGGCCAAGGTGCAGCGCGTCGTGGACGAGTTCCGGGCCCGCGCGGTGGGGTCCGACGAGATCTACGGCGTCGAGGCCGACATCTTCGCGCCCTGCGCGCTCGGCGGGATCCTCAACGATCAGACCCTGGGGCAGCTCACGGTGGCCGTCGTGGCGGGCGGCGCGAACAACCAGCTCGCCGAGGAGCGTCACGGCGACCTGCTGCAGGAGCGGGCCGTGCTGTATGCGCCCGACTACGTGATCAACGGCGGCGGCCTGATCAACGTGAACGCGGAGCTCAACGGCTGGTCCGCGGAGCGGGCGCGGCACAAGGCGGGGGAGATCTACGACACCATCCTGCGCGTGTTCGAGATCGCGGCCGAGGAGGGCATCCCGAGCTATCGGGCGGCGGACCGGCTCGCGGAGCAGCGCATCGCGGCCGTCGCCCAGGTGCGGCAGAACTTTGTCTGAGCGGATCTACGTCGGCGGCGATCACGCCGCCTTCGACCTCAAACGCCGGCTCGTGGCCGAGCTCGCGGGGCTCGGCTACGAGCCGGTGGACGTCGGGCCCGAGGCGCTCGATCCGGCCGACGATTACCCCGACTATGGCCGGCCGGTGGCCGAAGCGGTGAGCCGCGGGGCCGCGCGGCGCGGCGTCCTCACCTGCGGCAGCGGCATCGGCATGGCCATCCTGGCCAACCGCTACCCCGGCGTGCGCGCCGCCCTGGTGTGGAGTCCCGAGCTCGCCGCGCTGTCCCGCAAGCACAACGACGCCAACGTGCTGGTCCTGCCGGCGCGCTTCATGGCCGAGGCCGACGCCGTCGCGGCGCTACGCCGCTGGCTCGAGGCGGACTTCGAGGGCGGGCGCCACGCGCGGCGGGTCGCGAAGATCGACGCGGTGCGGCGTGACTGACCTGCGCGCGCCGCTCGACCGCGTGGACCCCACCGTCCACGCGCTCATTCGCCGCGAGGTGGAGCGCCAGGAGCACGGGCTCGAGCTGATCGCGAGCGAGAACTTCGTCTCGGTGGCCGTGCTCCACGCCATGGGCAGCGCGCTGACCAACAAGTACGCCGAAGGGTTGCCCCGCCGGCGCTACTACGGCGGGTGCGAGGTGGTGGACGAGGTCGAGCAGCTGGCCATCGACCGCGCCAAACAGCTGTTCGGCGCCGCGCACGCCAACGTCCAGCCGCACTCCGGCGCGCAGGCGAACATGGCGGCGTACTTCGCGGTGGCCAAGCCGGGCGACACCCTGATGGGCCTCGCGCTGCCGCACGGCGGGCACCTTACCCACGGCGCCGCCGTCAACTTCTCGGGGAGCCTGTTCCGCGCGGTGCAGTACGGCGTGCGCGACGATACGGGGCTCATCGACTACGACCGCCTGCGGGCCCTGGCGCGCGAGGAGCGGCCGCGCCTGCTGATCGGCGGCGGCAGCGCCTACTCCCGCATCGTGGACTTCGCGGCCCTGCGCAGCATCGCCGACGAGGTCGGCGCGACGCTGGTGGTGGACATGGCCCACTTCGCCGGGCTCGTGGCCGGCGGCGTCTACCCCTCGCCCGTGCCGCACGCGTCGATCGTCACGACCACCACGCACAAGACGCTGCGCGGCCCGCGCGGCGGCCTCCTCCTCTGTACGGCCGACCTCGCCCGCGTGGTGGACAAGTGGGTGTTCCCCGGCACGCAGGGCGGCCCGCTCGAGCACGTCATCGCGGCCAAGGCCGTGGCGCTGGGCGAGGCCCTGCAGCCGTCGTTCCGCGCGTACGCCACCCAGGTGGTGGCCAACGCCCGCACGCTGGCGGGCGCCCTGATGGAGCGCGGATTCGCCGTCGTCTCCGGCGGCACCGATACCCACCTCGTGCTGGTGGATCTCCGGCCCAAGCAGATCACGGGCAAGGAGGCGGAGCAGCTGCTCGACCGGGCCGGGATTACGCTGAACAAGAACACCATCCCCGGCGATCCCCTGTCGCCCTTCGTCACGAGCGGGATCCGGCTGGGCACCTCGGCTCTCACCACCCGCGGCTTTCGCGAGGCCGAGATGGAGCGCGTGGCGGAGCTGATGGATCAGGTGCTGGGCGGGCGCGACGACGACACGGTGGGGCGTGTCCGGGGCGCTGTGCGCCGGCTCACGGAAGAATTCCCGCTCTACGCCGAGCCTGAAGCGGTGTCGACGACCCATGGCCGATAGCGGCGCTTCCCGCAGCCGTCCCTCGCGGGGCTCCGGCTCGTTCACCGTGCACCTGGCGGACGAGCTGGAAGTCTATTTCAACGAGGTCGCGCACGGCCGGCCGGTGGGGTTCGTGGCGTCGCCCAAGTGGCGCCCGCGCACCGACGTGTACGAGACGGAAGCGGAGGTCGTGGTGCACATGGACATCGCCGGGATGCGGGCCGAGGACTTGCGCGTGGAGCTCACCGAGGGCGTGCTCACGATCGGCGGGGAACGCGTGCCGCGCCGCGAGGGCAAGCGCCATTACCACGCCATGGAAGTGCAGGTCGGGCCCTTCGAGCGGCGCCTGCGGCTGCCGGCACCCGTGGACCCCGGCAGCATCCACGCGAGCTACGAGCACGGCTTTCTGGAAGTGCGGCTGACCAAGCTCGCCCACCAGCCCTCGGGCTCCCATTCGGTGAAAGTGACCTAGAGTGGACCGCCTGCCTGTCCTCCCGCTCGGTGGGCTGGTGGTCTACCCCAACGTCATTCTGCCCCTGGCGATCGTCGATCCGCGCGCGGTCGGGCTGATCGACGAGGTCGTGCAGCGCGACAAGCGGCTGCTGCTCGGCGTCGTGAAACCCGCCGACGGGCTCGAAACGGCCGAGGGCGCCATCATGGCGGCGCGGCCCGACCAGCTGTACGAGGTGGGCACGCTGGGAGCCGTGGTGCGGATGCTGAAGGTGGCGGACGGCTCGGTCCGGGTGATGGTGCAGGGGCTGGACCGCGCGCGCCTGGTGGACGTGGCGCCCGGGGAGGCGTGGCTGGAGGCCGGGTACGACCCGGTCCCCGAGCGCCTCACCGAGGACGCGCGCACCGAGGCGCTGAAGCGCACGGTGCACGCGCAGTTCGCCCGGGCCGTCGATCTGGCCCCGTACCTGGGCGACGAGCTGCACGAGGTGCTCGACGGCATCACGGAGCCCGGCAAGCTGTCCGACTTCGTGGCCGCGAACCTCGAGCTCGTGGTCCCGATCAAGGCCGAGCTCCTCGCGACCGACGACGTCAACCGGCGGCTGGAGCGGCTGGTGGAGATCCTGGCCCAGGAGCTGGAGGTGCTCGAGGTGGGCACCCAGATCCAGGAGAAGGTGAAGGCGCGGCTGGACCAGCATCAGCGCGAGTACGTGTTGCGCGAGCAGCTGCACGTGATCCGCCAGGAGCTGGGCGAGGACGCCGCGGACGACGAGCTGGACGACCTGGCCCACCGGCTGGACGACGCGGGCCTCTCGGCCGAGGCGCGCAAGGTGGCCGACCGCGAGCTCAAGCGGCTGCGGCAGATGCCGCCGCAGTCGGCCGAGTATCAGGTGGCCCGGACCTACCTCGAGACCTTCGCGTCCCTGCCGTGGAGCCGCGTGTCGCAAGACCGGCTGGACCTGCCGGCGGCCCGGGAGATCCTGGACCGCGACCATTACGACCTCAAGACGGTCAAGGAGCGGATCCTCGAGTATCTGGCGGTCCGGACGCTCAACCCGTCGGCGCGGGGCGGCATCCTCTGCTTCGTCGGGCCGCCGGGGGTGGGCAAGACGTCCCTGGGCCACAGCATCGCGGAGGCGCTGGGCCGCAAGTTCACGCGGGTGTCGCTGGGCGGCGTGCGCGACGAAGCGGAAGTGCGCGGCCACCGGCGCACCTACGTGGGGGCGCTGCCGGGCCGGATCATCCACGCCCTGCAGCGCTGCGAGACGCGCAACCCGGTGCTGATGCTCGACGAGGTGGACAAGATGGGCGCCGACGTCCGGGGCGACCCGACCGCCGCGCTGCTCGAGGTGCTCGACCCGGCGCAGAACAGCACGTTCGTGGACCATTACCTGGAGACCGCGTTCGATCTCTCGGGCGTCATGTTCATCGCGACGGCGAACAGCCTCGCCCCGATGCCCGACCCCTTGCTCGACCGGATGGAGGTCCTCACCTTACCCGGGTACACGCCGGGCGAGAAGCTCGCGATCGCCAAGCGGTTCCTCCTGCCGCGGCAGCGGACCGAGGCCGGTCTCGGCACCGAGCGCGTCGCCATCGCGGACGCGGCGCTCGAGCGGCTCATCGCCGAATACACCCGGGAAGCCGGGGTCCGGCAGCTCGAGCGGCAGATCGCCGCGGTGCTGCGCAAGGTCGCCCTGGAGGTCGTGGAGCGGCGCGCCGGCGTCATCCGGGTGACGGCCAAGCACCTGGAGAAGTACGCGGGGCAGCCCACGGTCCAGAGCGAGGTGGCCGGGCGGGCTCCCGAGGTGGGGGTCGCCACGGGACTCGCGTGGACGCCGGTGGGCGGCGATATCATGTTTGTGGAGGCGATCCAGATGCCCGGGCGCGGCCAGATCACGCTCACCGGGCAGCTGGGGGACGTGATGCGGGAGTCGGCGCAGGCCGCCTGGAGCCTGCTGCGGGCGCGGGCCGCGTCGCTCGGCATCCCGCCCGAGGCGTTCACCCAGAGCGACGTGCACGTGCACGTCCCGGCCGGGGCGGTGCCCAAGGACGGGCCGTCGGCGGGCATCACCATCGCCACCGCGCTGGCGTCGCTGCTGTGCCGCCGCCCGGCCCGGCACGACGTGGCGCTGACCGGCGAGCTGACGCTGCGGGGCCGCGTGCTTCCCGTGGGCGGGCTGAAGGAGAAGCTCACCGCCGCGGCGCGGGCGGGCGTGCGGACGGCGTTGGTCCCGGCGCGGAGCAAGAGCGAGCTCGAGGACGTTCCCGACGAGGTGAAGGCGTTGCTCGACATTCGACTGGTGGACACCGTGGACCAGGTGCTGGAGCAGGCGCTGCTCGACCCCGAGCCGCGCCCGTCCCGCGTGGGGGCCGCGCCGCGCCGCACCGGCGACTACCGCTCGCCGGAGGCCCCGCCGTGAGCGACTACGCCACGCTCGAAGCCGCGTTCGCCAAGATCGGCGAGCGGGACGGGCGCTACCACGAGCGCGCCTACCTGTTCGTGCTCGCGGCGCTGGAATACGCGCAGGGCCGGCTGCCCGCGCGCCGCCACCTCAGCGGGGCGGAGCTGGCCTGGGCGTGCCGCGATTTCGCGCTCGAGCAGTTCGGCCTGCTGGCGCCCACCGTGCTGGGCCACTGGGGCGTCCGCGATACCGCCGACCTGGGCCGCATCGTGTTCGTGCTGATCGACGTCGGGCTCCTGGCGAGCCAGCCGAGCGACAAGCTCGAGGACTTCGACGGCGTGTACGATTTCGCGGAGGCGTTTCGGGCCGGGTACCGCTGGCCCGGAGTCGAGCGCACGTAGGAGGGGGAAGGGAGGGAGGTGCCGCATGGAGGTCAAGGAGCTCCCCGCCTGCCGGAAGTGCCAGCACGGTCTCCTGATCCCGTTGTCGGACTATGGCCGCGACGGCGCGCCCATCACCTACAAGGCGTGGGTGTGCACCAATCCGGAGTGCGGCTTCAACATCCGGATCGACAACGGGGAGATCTCGTTCGGTCGCACCATCGGCCAGAGTCTCAAGTAGCGATTGCGCGCGGTCCGCGCGCCCGCCGTGAGCGGGCGCTTCTACCCGGGTGAGCGCGCGGAGCTGGAG
>JBOHSV010000411.1:0-1947 GCA_050921735.1 Gemmatimonadales bacterium
CCCAGGCAGACCGTGGCGGCGCGGACCGACACGCGGTACCCCGCGAGGGGACGGTCGCCCCGCCGGTTGACCCGGTCGGTCTCCACATCCCACAGGTCGTTGAGCACGTTTCCCGCCATGCCCAGCCCTACACCGGAGGCGGCCGCCCAGCCGAGCGCGTCCGGCACGGCCAGCCGGCCGAGCGCAATCCAGCCGCCGGCGAGGACCCCGGCCGCGGCGATGAGGAGGTTGTGGGCGCGGACGAGCCGCAGCAGGTCACTCACCTACGAGCCCCCGGTACACCTCCTCGTACCGCGGTACGATGCGCTCCACGGCGAACTCGAGTGCCCGCTCCGCGGCCCGGCGCCCCAGCTCGGCGTGGCGGGCGGGATCGCGCAGCAGCGCCACGGCGCGCTCCACCATCTCCTCCACCGCACCGACCGGCGTGAGGTACCCGGTCTCGCCGTCGCTGATGACTTCCGGCACCCCTCCCACCCGGGTGGCGACGACCGGCACGCCGCACGCCATGGCCTCGAGGGCCGCGAGCCCGAACGACTCGGTCTGTGACGGCAGCAGAAACAGGTCGCACCCGCGCAGGACGTCCGCCACCCGGTCGACCTTGCCCAGAAACCGCACCTCGGCCGTGAGGCCCAGGCGGTCCACCTCCTGCTGGGCGGCATCGCGATCCGGCCCGTCGCCCACGAGCACGAGCGTGGCCGGGAGGCGGCGGCGCACGCCGGCGAACACGCGGACCACGTCCGCCACGCGCTTCACGGGCCGGAAGTTCGACACGTGCACCAGAATCTTGTGCCCCGCGGCAGCCAGCGAGGCCCGGCACGTGCCGTCCCGCGGCGGATGATACTCGGCCGACGCGACGAAGTTGGGAATCACCAGCACGTCGCAGCCGGCGCAGCCGAACGCGCGGTACGTCTCGTCCCGCAAAAACGCCGACACCGCGGTCACGGCATCCGACTGCTCGATGGAGAACTTCGTGAGGGTGTAGTACGACGGATCCTGGCCGACCAGCGTGATGTCGGTGCCGTGCAGCGTGGTGACGATCCTGAGGTCCCGCTCTCCTCGGAGCATCTGCTTCGCCAGCCAGGCGGTGGCGGCATGCGGGATGGCGTAGTGTACGTGCATCAGGTCGAGCCGCTCGCGCAGGGCCACCTCGTGCTGCTTGACGGCGAGCGCGAGCGCGTACGGCGAGTGCTCGAACAGCGGATACTCGGGCGCCACCACCTCGTGGAATGCCACCCGCTCGGCGAAGCCGCGGAGACGGAACGGACTCGCGTACGAGATGAAATGGATCTCGTGCCCGCGCCGCGCCAGCTCCAGGCCCAGCTCGGTCGCCACGGCCCCGGAGCCGCCGTAGGTGGGGTAGCAGGTGATCCCGATCCTCACGCGAGAGACCCTGGGAGCGGGGCGCGGGGAGCGGTCACCGTCCGCCAGCGTCCGAGGATCCGCTCCGCGAGAACGGCCGGAACCTCAGTCGCGTCGATCGTCCACACTTCCATGATACCGCTCCCCGCTCCCCGCTCCCGCAGTTGGTTTCGGAACCACGTCTCTTGCCGCTTGGCATAGCGGCGCGTCGCCGCGCTGATGGCGGCGCGCAGGTCGCCGGCCGCCAGGCGCCCGGCAAGCATCGCCGTGATCTCGCGGTACCCCACGCCGTCCAGGCCGGGCGCGTCGGGCGCGAGGCCGCGGCCCAGCACCCCGCGTACCTCGTCGATCCACCCCGCCGCGAGCATCGCGTCCACACGGGTCGCGATCCGGCGATGCAGGACGTCGCGCGGCAGGGTGAGGTGAATGTACCACGGTCGCAGCACGCCCGTCTCGCGCGCCTCGACCTGCCACCACGAGAGCGGGCGGCCGGTCAGCAGGGCGACCTCCACGGCGCGCGCCGCCCGCTGGCGGCCCCCGCCCCCATAGCGGGCATCCAGCCGGGACGCCCAGCGCGCCACGTCGGCC
>JBOHSV010000412.1:0-4301 GCA_050921735.1 Gemmatimonadales bacterium
GCCCAGGCCTCGCTCGACGGCCGGAGCCACCTGGGCCTCGAGATCACGGTTCCCCGGCGCGCGGCGGACGTCGCGCTGGGGGAGCGCACCGCGACCATCCGCCCACGCGGGACGGATCCCGTGGACGCGGCGGTGCGGGTGACGACCGACGCCGCCGCCCTCACGCCGCTGGGGCGGGACCGCCTGTTCAACGCCGCCTTCACCGCGTACGCCGACCGGGTGCGCGCGGCGGGAGACCCCACGCGCGCCCGGCGGCTGGAACGCCAGATCCGCGGGCTCGAGCTCGTGAGCTACGCGGAGAAGCTCATGGCCGGCCTGCCCAACTTCGCCACGTACTTCGGGCGCGACATGATGGTGACGTCGCTCCTGATGGAGCCGATCTGGGCCGATGCCATGCTCGAGCACGTGCTGGCGAGCGTGCTGCGCAAGCTCTCCGCGACGGGGCAGGTGAGCCACGAGGAGGCGCTCGGCGGGCAGGCCATCCGGGAGCACGCGGCGGAGTACAACGCGCTGGTCGAGCGGTACTTCGCCACGGGCGCGGATACGCTGCTCGCGCGCGCCCATGCGCTCCTGGGCGATCTGCAGGCGGTGCGCGAGAACTACCGGATGGTGGACGACGAGTTCCAGCTCCCGGTCGTCGCCGCGCGCTACCTCGCGAACCGGGGGGTGCCGGCGGCGCGCAAGCGCGCGTTCCTCACGGACACGGCGGTCAGCCACACGACCGAGCCGGCACTGGCGCTCCTGCTCCGGAACCTGGCGCTGGTCGCGGATCTCGCCGCGCCGTATGCCGCCGATCCCGTGGCGACCAGTCTCGTGGGCTTCCCGCGGCGGGACGACGGGCGCTGGTCCTCGGCGAGCTGGCGGGACAGCGGCCCCGGGTACGCCGACGGCCGTTTCGCGATGGACGTGAACGTCATCTGGGTCCCCGAGGCGATGGACGCCGTCCGGCAGATCCTCGCCGCCCTGCGGGAGCTGGAGCTCGACGGCACCCCCATCCCCGGGGCCCGGCTCTCGGCCTGGGCGCGCGATTCCGCGGGGCTCGCGCGGGCGGTCGAGGCGTGGCGGGGTACGGCGCGGCACTTTCTGGTGCGGCTGGGGCCCGACGAGGTGGCCCGACGGGTCGAGGCGAAACTGGCCTGGCTCCCCGCGGCGGAACGGGCGTACTGGCGGGGCGTGTGGGAGCGCGACGCGGCGCGGGGGGACACGCTCGAGTTCCTCGCGCTCTCGCTCGACGCCCGAGGCCGCCCGATCGCGGTGATGAACAGCGATCCGGCCATGCGCCTGCTGCTCCAGGACCTGAGCGGCGCAGAGATCCGGCGCGCGGTGCGGCCGTTCCTGCGGCCGTATCCCGCGGGGCTGCTGGTGGAGCAGCTGGGTCCGCTGGCGGCGAACGACGCGTATGCCCCGGCCCCGGTGTGGGAGCCGTGGCGCACCGATCTGTACCATTCGCCTCGCGTCGTGTGGGGACGCGAGGTGAACGTGCTGCTGATGGCCCTGGGACGCCTGGGGCGCGACCCGCTGCGCGACGAGGCGTTGCGGCGGACGCGCGCGGCCGTGGCGGCGTCGGGCCTGGCGCACGCCGAGCTGTGGAGTTATCGCATCGAGGACGGCCGCCTGGTGCCGATGCGCTACGGCGCGAGCTCGGACGTCCAGCTGTGGAACCTGACCGACCTGGCCGTACAGTTCGTGCTCGACCAGCGCTAACCACCTTCGCCGGAGATTGCCCGCGATGAGATCCATGCACGCGGTAGACGTCCTCGTCATCGTGCTGTATTTCGGCGTCGTCTTCGCTATCGGCTGGTGGGCGGCGCGGCGCGAAAAGCGGGAGAGCGCGGACTACTTCCTGGCGAGCCGCGACGTCGGCTGGCTGGCCATCGGCGCGAGCCTGTTCGCGTCGAACATCGGCAGCGAGCACCTGGTGGGGCTCGCGGGGACCGGCGCCGCGAGCGGCCTGGCCGTCGGACACTTCGAGTGGCTCGCGACCCTCGTCCTGCTGCTCCTGGGCTGGCTGTTCGTGCCGTTCTACCTGCGGAGCGGCGTCTACACCATGCCCGAGTTCCTCGAGCGGCGCTACAACGCGGCGTCGCGCTGGTACCTCACCACGGTGTCCGTCATCGGGTACGTGCTCACCAAGATCAGCGTCACCCTGTTCGCCGGCGGCATCGTCATCCGCGAGCTCACCGGCGTGAACCTGTGGACCGGGGCGGCGGTGATCGTCGTCGCGACGGGCCTGTACACGGTGGCGGGCGGCCTCCGCGCGGTGATCTACACGGAGCTGCTCCAGACGTTCGTGCTCATCGCGGGCTCCGTGGCGCTGCTGCTGATCGGGCTGGCGCAGGTCGGCGGCTGGAGCGGGCTCGAGGCGCGCGTCCCCGAAGGGTTCTTCTCCATGTGGAAGCCGGCCAGCCACCCCGACTTCCCCTGGACCGGGATCGTCTTCGGCGCCCCGATCCTGGGCGTGTGGTACTGGTGCACCGACCAGTTCATCGTCCAGCGCGTGCTCGCGGCCCGGAACATCACCGAGGCGCGGCGCGGGACGATCTTCGCCGGGTTCCTGAAGATCCTCCCGGTGTTCATCTTCGTGCTCCCGGGCGTCATCGCCGCGGCGCTGTTCGCGGACGTGGGGGGCGAGCGGTCTGATCAGGCCTTCCCCGCGCTCGTGGCCCGCATTCTCCCGATCGGCCTGAAGGGGCTCGTGATCGCGGGCCTGCTCGCGGCCCTCATGAGCTCGCTCGCGTCCGTGTTCAACTCGTGCTCCACCCTGATCACGTGGGACGTGTACCGGAAAGTGCACCCGGAGGCGAGCGAGCGGCACCTGGTGACCGTCGGGCGGCTCGCCACCGGCGTGCTGGTCGTGCTCGGCCTCGCCTGGATTCCGTTCATGAAGTACATCTCGTCCCAGCTGTACATCTACCTCCAGAGCGTCCAGGCCTACATCGCGCCGCCCATCGCGGCCTGCTTCCTGCTGGGCGTGTTCCTGCCGCGGCTGAACGGGACCGGGGCCATCTCGTCGCTGGTCTCGGGCTTCGTGCTCGGCGCCCTGCGCCTGGTGCTCGAGCTCGCCAACGGCACCGCCAAGGCGGGCCTGCCGGACGGCACGGTGTGGGCGTGGATCGCCGAGGTGAACTTCCTCCATTTCGCGGTCCTGCTGTTCCTGGTCTGCACGGCGATCCTCGTCGTGGTCAGTCTCCTCACCACACCGCCCGATCCGGCGCGGACCGCGGAGCTGACGTACCGGGGGGCCCGCGCGGTCGTGGAGCCCGACCCCCGGACCCGGCGGGTGAACGTGGCCCTGAGCATCGCCCTCGTGGTGTTGCTGGGCGTGCTGTGGATCGTGTTCGCATGATGACGCGGTGCGCCGTGCGCGGTACGCTGTGCGCGGGAGCGCTCGTTCTGCTGGCCGGATGCCGGAGCGCCCCGCCTCCGCCGTCCCCCGCCGGCGTCGTCGCGCACTACGATCCCGCGCGCGATCTCGGCCCGCTGTTCCACGACGTCCAGCTGTCGGGGATGTTCGAGGACTCCAAGACGTTCGTGGACGCCCGGCCGCTCCTGGCCCCGGCCGAGATCGCCGCCCGCTACACGGCCTCGCGCGGCGATTCCGGATTCGACCTGAAGGCGTTCGTCGAGCGGCACTTCGAGCTGCCCGGCCCGGTGGGAGCGGAGTTCCGCACCGACACCTCGCGCACGATGGGCGCGCACATCCGGGCGCTGTGGCCGGTCCTCATCCGGGCGCCCCCCCTTGCGCCGCCCGAGGCACACTCGTCGCTGATCCCGCTCCCCGAAGCGTATGTCGTGCCGGGCGGCCGCTTTCGCGAGATCTACTACTGGGACTCCTACTTCACGATGCTCGGGTTGGTCGAGAGCGGCCGGACCGACCTCGTGGGCAGCATGCTGGACAACTTCGCGCACCTGGTCCGAACGGTCGGACACGTCCCGAACGGCAACCGGACCTACTATCTGAGCCGCAGCCAGCCCCCGTACTTCGCCGCCATGGTCGGGCTGTACGCCACGGCGACGGACACCACACGTGCGCTGCGCTACCTCGACGCGCTGGAGGCAGAGCACGCGTTCTGGATGGATGGCGCGGAGCGGCTCGCGCCCGGCCAGGCGCACCGCCGCGTGGTGCGGCTGAGCGACGGGGCGGTACTCAACCGCTACTGGGACGACCGGGCCACGCCACGACCCGAGTCCTACCGGCCGGATTACGAGATCGGCCGGACGGTCGCCGAGCCGGAGCGGGCCGCCTTCTACCGCACCACGCGCGCGACGGCCGAAAGCGGCTGGGACTTCTCGAGCCGCTG
>JBOHSV010000413.1:0-6112 GCA_050921735.1 Gemmatimonadales bacterium
TCCCAGGCCTCGCTCCCGCAGCCAGTGGTGCACGCGCGCGCGGGGCGCCGGTCCGAGAAAGAACTCCGGCGGGCCGCCGTCCGGCCGGGCGTCGAGCCGCCGCGCGGCCGCGAAGTACCGCTCCGCCATCGGCGGTGGGTGGCGGTAGAGGTCGAGCTTGAGCGCGATGAGCGTGGCGCGCGCCAGTTTGCGCTTGCGGTATCCCGACCAGCGGCACCGAACGAGGCCGCGCAGCGCCAGCGAGCGGAGGTTGCCGTGGAGGTCCAGGCCGTGCGTCGGCGCGAGCGCGCGCAACCGCGCCGCGAGGTGCCGGATGGGCTCACCCGGCTCCAGCGCCACGACCCGCGACAGGTGCGGGTTGTCGGCCACCAGCGGCGCCATGGTGCGCTTGGTGACGAACGTCAGCTGGGCGTCCGGGTGGCGGCGCCGCAGGGCACGCGCGAGCGGCGTAGTGAGCAGGATGTCGCCGATGGAGCTGAAGCGCACGAGCAGCACGGAGAGCACGCGGCCAATGTACCGGCGCGTTGCCCGGCTTGACCAGGGGGACTAGCTTCCTTCGCTACGATGCCGCGCCCAAAGAGCATCCTCTGGGTGGACGACGAAGTCGAGGGGCTCGCCGCGCACCGGCGCTTCCTGGAGCAGCAGGGGTTCACCGTCGAGCAGGCGGCACAGGGCGACGACGCGCTGGCGCTCCTGCGGCGCCGCCCCTACAGCGTGGTGCTGCTGGACGAGCACATGCCCGGCCGGCGCGGCCTCGAGCTGCTGCCCGAGATCCGCGCGATCGATCCCGCCATGCCCATCGTCATGGTCACCAAGAGCGAGGACGACGGCACCTTGCGCGAGGCGATCGGCATCGAGGTGGACGATTACCTCGTGAAGCCGGTGCAACCGCGCCAGGTCCTGTCCGTGGTGACCCGCCTGATCGAGGGGGACCGGATCCGCCAGCAGCGCCTGGCGCGGGACTTCGTGACCCGGTTCCGCGGACTCGAGGGCAAGCGCGGCTCGTCGCTCGCCTGGCGCGAGTGGATCGAGCTGTGGGTCGAGCTGGCGCGGTGGGAGGTGCGTCTGGCGGCGGCCAACGAGCCCGGACTGTCCGACGCGCTCGCGACCCTCCAGCGCGGCCTGCGCCGGGACTTCACGGCGTTCGTGGGGCGGCACTACACCCGCTGGCTGGCGCACCCCGAGGGCGACCGGCCGCCCCTGTCGGTGGATGTGGGCGCGGAGTTCCTGGCCCCCGTCTTGAAGAGCGAGGGCCGGGTGCTGTTCCTCGTGCTCGACTGCCTCCGACTGGACCAGTGGGAAACGCTGCGCGACCTGGTCACCCCGCTGTTCGACGTCGAGGAGTCGTATTACTTCAGCATCCTGCCCACGGCGACCCCGTTCTCGCGCAACGCCATCTTCTCGGGGATGTTTCCCATGGAGATCGCGGCCCGGCACCCGGACTGGTGGGGATCGGCCGCCGACGAGGCGAGTCTCAACACTCACGAAGCGGCGCTGCTGACCGAACAGCTGGCGGAGCTCGTGGGCCGGCCGGTGCCGGTCCGCTACGAGAAGGTGTTCAGCGCGGCCGACGGCGACGACCTGCTGCGCCGGCTCCCCGCACATCTGGCGCAGGACGGCGTCACCGCCCTCGTGTTCAACTTCGTCGATCTCCTCACGCACGGCCGGTCCGAGAGCGCCATCCTGTACGAGGTGGCGCGCGATGCCGACGCGCTCCGCGGCCTCACGCGCACCTGGTTCGAGCGCTCGCCGGTGCGGGCCGCGCTCCAGGAGGCGGAGCGACGCGGGGTGCCGGTGCTGCTCTCCACCGACCACGGGTCGATCCACTGCGAGACGCCGGCCACCGTGTACGCCAAGCGCGACGCCACCGCAAATCTGCGATACAAGTTCGGCGAGGACCTGCGGGCCGAGGATCCCGCGGCCGCGATTCTGGTGGAGGACCTCAAGAGCTTCGGCCTGCCGTCCCTCGGCCTGGGCGTGCGGCTGCTGCTCGCCACCGAGGACCGGTTCTTCGTCTATCCCACCAAGCTGCGGGAGTACCAGGCGCGGTATCGGGGCTCGTTCCTGCACGGCGGCGTGACGCCCGAGGAGATGATTCTCCCGGTGGCGCTCCTCACGCCGCGCGGGGCGGGAGCCCGCTGAATGCGGCTGCTCGCCCTCCTCCGCCCGTACACCCTCACCTTCCTCGCCACCGTTTCCGCGACCGTCGTGTCGTCGGTGATGGACGGCTTCACCTTCGTCCTGCTCATCCCGTTCCTGCGGACGCTGTTCGGCGAGTCCGCGCTGCCGGTGGAAGGGGGGTCGGGTGTCGAGGACGTGCTCGACGGCGTGGCCGGTCCGTTCCTGGCCGCCGGCACCCCCGAGGCGGCGCTGCGGAACGTGGTGATCGTCCTGCTGGTAGCGTTGGTGCTGAAGAACGCGGCCGCGTACGCCGCGGCCCTCGGAACCGTCGCGGTGCAGGAGGGCGTGGTGCGCGATCTCCGCGTGCGGCTCGTCCGGCACCTCCAGAGCCTGCCGCTGGGATTCTTCCAGCGGACCAAGGGGGGCCAGCTCGTCGCGCGCATCATCAGCGACACCGACCAGGTGAAGACCGCGGTGAGCGCCGCGCTGACGTCGCTGATGCAGAACGGCGTGATGATCGTGGTGTACGTGGCGATCCTCGTCGGCCTCTCGTGGCGCCTCACGCTGCTCGCCCTGCTCGTCGCGCCGGCGCTCCTGCTCGTGATCCGCCCGCTGCTCGCGCGCCTGCGCCGGCGCTCGCGCGAGCTCGCCGCCGAGCGGGGCGAGCTGACCAGTCAGGCGGGCGAGATGGTGGGGTCCGTCAAGCTCACGCGGGCCTACGTCGCGGAGGGCTATGAAGGCGACCGCTTCGCCGAGCGAGCGGAACGCTACCGCAAGCGCGTGATCCGCGCGCAGCGGTTCTCGTCGCTGACCAGCCCCGTGAGCGAGGTCTTCGCCGGCGTCATGACGGTGCTCATCCTGTGGGTGGGCACCCGCCTCGTGCTGGAGAATCCCGGCGCGCTGCGGCCGGAGGTGCTGATCACGTTCCTGGCGGTGGCCCTGCGCCTCGTCTCGCCCATCAAGTCCGTGGCGAACTACCCCGCCCAGCTGGCCGGCGCCGTGGCGTCGGCGGAGCGGATCTTCGAGGTGCTCGACCTGCCTTCGGACGAGGGCGACCGGCCGGGCGAGGTGCCCGCGCCCGGGTTTCGCGACCGCATCGAATACCGCCGCGTCGGGTTCGCCTACGAGCCCGGCACCCCCGTGCTGGCGGACGTCGATCTCGAGGTGCGGCGCGGGCAGGTCGTCGCGATCGTCGGCCCGTCGGGCGCGGGGAAGACCACCCTCGTCGATCTGCTCCCCCGGTTCTACGAGCCCGGGGCCGGCGAAATCGTGCTCGACGGCGCGCCGATCACCGGCTACACGCGCCGGTCGCTCCGGGCGCTCATGGGCATCGTGTCGCAGGAAACGGTCCTGCTCAACGATACCGTGTTCGCCAACATCGCCTACGGGCGCACGGACTTCACGCTCGATCAGGTGCGGGTCGCGGCGCGGGCCGCCAATGCGGACGAGTTCGTGGTGCGCCTGCCGGAGAGCTACCACACGGTCCTGGGCGAGCGCGGCATGCGGCTCTCGGGCGGCCAGCGCCAGCGCATCGCCATCGCCCGCGCGCTGCTGCGCGACCCGCCGATCCTGATCCTCGACGAGGCCACGAGCGCGCTCGACACCGATGCGGAGCGGCTGGTGCAGGAGGCGATCGACCGGCTGATGGAGCACCGCACCGTGCTCGTGATCGCCCACCGACTCGCCACCGTCCGGCACGCCGATTTCATCGTCGTGCTCAGCGAGGGGTGCATCGTCGAGCGCGGTTCGCACGACGCGCTGTACGCGGCGGGCGGGCTATACCGCCGGTTGTATGATCTGCAATTCCGCGCGTAACGAACCAGTCAACACATTCACCGCGGAGCGCGCAGAGGACGCAGAGGGACCTCCGCGCTCTCTGCGTTCTCCGCGGTTAATGAGGGATCAGTGATGCTTTCCGGATTCACCATCGTCCGCAACGCGATCAAGCTGGATTTCCCCATCGTCCCCGCCATCCGGTCGGCCCTCGAGGCGTGCGACGAGGTCGTCGTCAACGTGGGGCGGTCGGAAGACGAGACTCGCGATCTGGTCGCCGCGATCGGCGATCCGCGGGTCCGCATCCTCGACCGCGAGTGGGACATGACTCAGCGGAACGTCGTCCTCTCGATCGAGACGCAGCGCGCCATGGACGCGTGCCGCGGCCGCTGGGGGATCTACATCCAGGCCGACGAGGTGCTCCACGAAGACGGGGCCCGGCGCCTGCGCGACCGCACCCGCGAGTGGGACCGCGACGAGCGCGTGGAGGGCCTGCTGGTCCGGTACCTGCATTTCTACGGCGGCTTCGACACCATCGCCACCAGCCGGCGCTGGTACCGCCGCGAGGTGCGCTGCGTCCGCCTGGGCCGCGACATCCGGCCGTATCAGGGCGCCCAGGGGTTCCGCGTCGGGCCGGACTCCCGGAAGATCCGCGCCCGCGTGACCGACGCGGTGATGTACCACTACGGGTGGGCCCGGCCCGCGCGCGCCATTCGGGAGAAGCACGAGGTCGGCAGGACCATGTACCCCTGGCGCGATGCGGAGCACGCGCTGGAGCGGCGCGCCCTGGAGTGGATCCCCCTGCTCCGGCCGTTCGCCGGTCCGCACCCGCGGGCCGCCGCCGACTGGATCGCGGCCCGCCGCCACGATCCCGACCGCGTGCTCGGCCCGCGGCGCTTCAAGCTCGAGCACCTGCGGTTCTACGTATCGGACTGGATCGAGCGCGCCACGGGCGCGCGCGTGTTCGAGTTCCGGAACTACGCGCTGGTCTGAGCGGGCCGGCCGGGCGGCAGGGCGCCGGTGTCGCGCAGGTGCCGGTACATCCGCACGTACTCGTCCGCCATCGCGAGGTGAGTGAAGTGGCGCTCGGCGCGCGCCCGGCAGGCCTCGGGCGACCGCGTGTCGATCGCGGCCGCGGCGGCGATCATCGCCTCGAGGGAGTCGCACAACGCGCCCACGTCGTCGATCACGAGCTCGGGGAGCGCGCCGCGGGGCGTGCCCAGGACGGGCGTGCCGGAGAACAGCGCCTCGATGATCGGCAGCCCGAATGGCTCGTCCCACTGGGCCGGCATCCACAAGCAGCGCGCGCGCGCCAGCAGCGCGGCCTTGCGCTTGCCGTCCACTTCTCCCACGTACTTCACGGTCCCCGTGAAGGTCGGTCGCCACCCGCCGGCGACGATCAACCGGCGGCCGGTCTGTTTCGCCGCCTCCACCGCCCAGTGGTAACCCTTCGAGCTGTGCAGCTTGCCGAGAAACAGATCCCACTGCTCTTTGCGGCGCCGGAAGATGAACTCCGCCGGGTCGAGCCCGTTGTAGACGAACGTCTGGCTCCCGTGGCGCCGGGCGTGATCGCGCGACAGGAAGATGGTGTGCGGCGGCACCGCCGCGCCGGCCTTCAGGTTGCTGTGAGCGGTCTGAACGAACGGCACGCCCCCGGGCGACCCGCTCACCGGGAAGTGCGCGTGGAACACGTCGCTGTCGCCCGGGATGAACCGCTCGAGGTCGGTCGCGCCCTTGAGCGCGCGCGGCGGGACCTCCACCACCTTCGCTTCGGGCACGCGCGACCCCGGCTGCGCCAGGACGGTCACCCGGTGCCCCAGGACGGCCAGGCCGCGCACCAGCGCCAGCACGACCCGCGGCGGACCGCCATACCCTTCCACCGGGAGCCGCTGATGCGAGGCGACGGTGACGTGCATGGGCGCCGGGCTAGCGCGCCGCCGGAGCGAAGGGGGTCGGGCGGCCTGGCGGCAGGCGGCCCGTCTCGAGCAGGTGACGGTACAGCGCGACGTAATCCTCGGCCATGCGGATGTGCGTGAAAAATCGCGCGGCGTGAGCGCGGCAGGCCTCCGGCGATCGGGTGGCGATGGTGCGGGAGGCCTCGATCAGGTCCTCCATGGTGTCGCACAGCGCGCCTACCTCAGGCGTGAGGATCTCGGGCAGGGCGCCCCGCCGCGTCCCCAGCACGGGCGTGCCCGAGAACAGCGCCTCGATGTTCGTC
>JBOHSV010000414.1:0-1514 GCA_050921735.1 Gemmatimonadales bacterium
GCCCTGGCGCGGGGCGCGTCGCTCGTGCAGCTGGCGTCGGGGGACAGCCGGATCCACGTGGCGCGCGAGGGGGGCGGCACGTACGTGGCGGTGGGCGACTTTCCGTACGCCGCCGGCCTCTGGCTCCCGCTGCGCGACGCGACGCCGGCGGTCGCCGACGCGGTGGCCGAAGACCTGCGCCGGTTGGTGGCGGGCATGCGGATCGCCGAGATGGACCTGCCGCAACCGCATGACGCGCTCGTGGCGAAGCAGCTCGCGCTCGTCGCCTCCGGCGCCCAGACCCTCGACGGCATCGCCCGCGCCGGGGCGGAGCTGGCGCAGCAGCTGTCCCAGCGGGGCGCGGTCGTGGCGCTGCAGCATCCCGTCACCCACGCCGTCCGGCTCCAGGCGGTGTCGTCGGCGGCCGACCGGCGTCTGCTGGGGCTCGAGCTGGCGCCGCACGCCGCCGTGAGCCGGGCCATCGGGCAGAAGGTACCGGTGGTGACGCACGGCGCCGAAGACATCTTCGGGCCGGGGGTGCCCGACCGGCGCCGGCTGGAGCGGGGCGGCGTCGCATACCCGCTGATGGACGGCAACGTGGCCGTCGGAGCCCTGGTCCTGGTCGGGACTCCGGTCGAGACCGGCAGCCCCCTGGCGGAGCAGATCGCGCGGTTGGTGGTCGAGCTGGGGCCGCGGCTCGCGGCGGCGCGCGCGGTGCACGAGGCCGAGCAGCGCGCGGTGCGGGACCCGCTGACCGGGCTGGTGAACCGGCGGGAGCTCGAGCGGGTGCTCGGCGCCTACCGGACCGCCGCCACGCCGCCCGAGCCGGCCACTGTGGTCTACGCCGACCTGGATCGCTTCAAGCAGCTGAACGACACGCTCGGGCATGCGGCCGGCGACTCGGCCCTGCGCCATGTGGCCAACCAGCTCCAGCAGCAGCTGCGCGACGGGGATCTGGTGGCGCGGATCGGCGGCGAGGAGTTCGCCATCTGGCTTCCCCGCACGCCGCGCCGGGAGGGGCTCGAAGTCGCCGAGCGGGTGCGGGGGGCGGTGGAGCGGGCCGAGTGGCACTGGAACGGCACGGCCTACCGGCTCACGACGTCGTGCGGCGTGGCCGCGTACCCGGACGCGGTGGGCGACGTGGCCAACCTGTGCAGCGCCGCCGATGCGGCGCTCTACCGGGCCAAGCAGGCGGGGCGCAATCGAGTTGAAATGGCGGGCCCCGGCGACTAGCTTGCAGCCCGAGGGGGCGACAGGCTTCGACGGGTATGGCGAAGGTGTCGCTGCGTGCCCAGGTGCCAGTATCCTGGTAAAACCGCTGGCAAATGCACAACTGCCAACTCTGAATTGGCACTGGCTGCGTAAGCTTCGGCTTCACGCACCTGCGTGAGTGGCAGCCCGCCTGAGGCGGCGCTCACGTATCGCAAAGTCGGGCTGGCGTGATTCGGGGCCCCGACGAATCGCGCGAGAGTTGACTGGGGCTGGTCGCTTCCAGGGCGGGTGACGCGCCGGGGAAGCGAGACCACCTAAGCGTC
>JBOHSV010000415.1:0-4611 GCA_050921735.1 Gemmatimonadales bacterium
GGGCGGGGGCCCCGGCCGCCGAGGAGCAGACCGAGTTCACGGTCGTGCTGAAGGACGGCGGCGCCAAGAAGATCCAGGTGATCAAGGAAGTGCGTGCGGTCACGAGCCTGGGCCTCAAGGAGGCGAAAGACCTGGTCGAGGCCGGGGGCGTCGTGCGGGAAGGCGTCACGAAACAGGAAGCGGACGAGATCAAAAAGAAGCTCGAGGCGCAGGGCGCCACCGTCGAACTGAAGTAGGCCCCGGGCGGCACGCCACGGGCCACACGGGCCCGCGGCGCATTCCGGGTCTTCTTCGGTCGGACGGCATGCGCGGATTCGCCACAGGACTGCTCGCAGACTTGAGCCCTATCCACTTCCCCCGGCCGCTCGCGGCGCGGGGGCGGCGGGGCCTTTTGCATTTGTCTCTTGAGGACGTGACATGACCAAGACGCTGCCGCTGTTGTCGTTCGCGAAGCTGGAGACGGGGATGCCCATGCCCCATCTCCTCGACATCCAGACCCGCGCATTCCAGTCGCTGCTCGAGCCGGACGGCGCGGGCGCCGAGCGCAGCGACATCGGCCTGGAGCGGGTGTTCAAGGACGTGTTCCCCATCCAGGACGTCAACGGCAACTACTCGCTCGAGTTCGTGAAGTACGCCCTGGGCGAGCCCAAGTACTCCGTGGAGGAGTGCATCGAGCGGGACATGACGTACTCGGTGCCGCTCAAGGCCACGCTCCAGCTCGTCGTGATGGAGGAGGTGGGGGAGGACAAGAAGACCAAGCGGCCCAAGAACATCATCGAGAAGGAAGTGTATCTCGGCGAGCTCCCCATCCTCACGCCGCTCGGCACGTTCGTGATCAACGGCGCCGAGCGCGTCATCGTGTCCCAGCTCCACCGCTCGCCGGGCGTAGTGTTCGAGGAGAGCATCCACCCCAACGGCCAGCGGCTGTTCTCCGCGCGGATCATCCCGTTCCGCGGCTCGTGGGTCGAGTTCACGATCGACATCCACGACGTGATCTACGTCCACATCGACAAGAAGAAGAAGTTCCCGGCCACCGCCCTGCTGCGCGCCTTCGGCTACGGGGCCAACGCCGACATCCTGAAGCTGTTCTACGCGGTGAAGGAGATCGATATCACCGGCAAGCTCGAGGGCCGGGCGCAGAAGCGGGAGGTGCTCGGGACCCTGCTGGCCGCCGACGTGCCGGACCCGGAGAACCAGAAGGGCGACCCGCTGGCCCGCGTGGGCGACGAGCTGACCCTCGAGCGCTTCAACACCTTCCGGCGCGCCGGCATCACCGCGGTCCGGGTGTTCGCCGGCTACACGTCGCTCGACCTGCGCGACGAGAGCCAGCCGACCACGGTGCGCGAGCGCGAGGGCAAGCATATGCTGGCGTTCGACGTGGCGGACCCGGGGACCGGCGAAGTGCTGGCCGAGGGCGGGCGCGAGCTGTCCGACACCCTCAAGAAGAAGCTGCTCAAGGCGGGCGTCACCCGCGTGGAGATCCTGCTCCCGTCGGGTCGCGCCGAGTCGCCGCTCATCAAGAATACGCTGACCAAGGACCCGACGACGTCCGAGGCGGAGGCGCTCGAGCAGATCTACACCCTGCTCCGGCCGGGTGAGGCGCCCAACCTGGAGACCGCGCGCCAGGCGCTCGAGCGCCTGTTCTTCCACCCCAAGCGCTACGACCTGGGCCGCGTCGGGCGCTACAAGATCAACCAGCGCCTCAAGGTGGCCGCGCCGCGAGACGTCACCGTCCTCACCCAAGAGGACTTCATCGCCATCATCCGTTACCTCATCGAGCTGCGCGAGGGCCGCGGCTACACCGACGACATCGACCACCTGGGCAATCGCCGGGTGCGCTCGGTCGGAGAGCTCATCGCCAACCAGTTCTCCGTGGGGCTGTCGCGCATGGCGCGGCTCATCAAGGAGCGGATGAGCATCAACAACGACCCCGAGCGGATCACGCTGGACGATCTGGTGAACGCCCGGACCGTGAGCGCCGTCATCCAGGCGTTCTTCGGCAGCTCCCAGCTGTCCCAGTTCATGGACCAGACCAATCCGCTGGCGGAGCTGACGCACAAGCGCCGCCTGTCGGCGCTGGGGCCCGGCGGGCTGACGCGCGAGCGCGCCGGCTTCGAGGTCCGCGACGTGCACTACTCGCAGTACGGCCGGATGTGCCCCATCGAGACGCCGGAGGGGCCCAACATCGGGCTCATCACCAGCCTCGCCACCTACGCGCGCGTCAACGAGCTCGGGTTCGTGGAGACGCCCTACCGGGTGGTCAAGAACGGCCGGGTCACGGACGAGGTACGCTGGCTCTCGGCGTCCGAGGAAGAGGACTTCGCCGTGGCGCAGGCCAACGCGCGGCTCACCGAGGACGGCCGCTTCGCCGACGACCTCGTGCTCTGCCGCAAGCGGGACGACTACCCGCTGCTGGCGCCCGAGCGGATCGAGTACATGGACGTGGCCCCCGAGCAGCTCGTCTCGATCGCGGCCGCGCTGATCCCGTTCCTGGAGCACGACGACGCCAACCGCGCGTTGATGGGCTCGAACATGCAGCGCCAGGCCGTCCCGCTGCTGTTCCCCGAGGCCCCCGCCGTCGGCACGGGCCTCGAGGAGCGGGTGGCGCGGGACTCGGGCGCCGTGGTCATCGCGCGGCGGGCCGGCGTGGCCACGCGGGTCACGGCGGACGAAATCATCATCGACACCGGCGACGACGAGCTCAAGACCGGCGAGCATCCGCTGGCCCGGCTCAAGCAGCACGACCGCTACCGGCTGCGCAAGTTCTGGCGCACCAACCAGGATACGGCCATCAACCAGCGGCCCCTGGTGCAGGTGGGGCAGAAGGTGAAGGCCGGCCAGATCATCGCCGACGGGGCGGGGACCGACCGCGGCGAGCTGGCCCTCGGCGCCAACGTCGTCGTGGCCTTCATGCCGTGGTACGGCCACAACTTCGAGGACGCGATCGTGATCTCCGAGCGCCTGGTCAAGGAGGACGTGTACTCGTCCATCCACATCCAGGAGCTCGAGCTCCACGTGCGCGATACCAAGCGCGGCCGTGAGGAGATCACGCGCGAGATCCCGAACGTGGCCGAGGAGTCGCTCGTGGACCTCGACGAGCGCGGCATCGTGCGCATCGGGGCGCACGTCAAGGCGGGCGACATCCTGGTCGGCAAGATCACGCCCAAGGGGGAGACCGAGCTGTCGCCCGAAGAGAAGCTCCTCACCGCGATCTTCGGCGAGAAGGCGAAGGACGTGAAGGACTCCTCGCTCAAGGTCCCGCCCGGGATGGAGGGCGTGGTGATCGACGTGAAGATCTTCTCCCGCATCGAGGACCAGGTGGTCGAGAAGGATCGCGGGGAGCGGATCGGCGACGTGCGGCGCCTCGAAGCCGAGGAAAAGGCGCGCATCTCCGAGGCGGTGTTCGCGGAGCTGCGCGAGCTGCTGGCGAACCAGGAGGTCGGCCTGATGCTGAAGGCCGGCACCGTGGAGGAGTACCTCCCGGCGGGCACCAAGCTGTCGCGCGCCCAGCTCGACGGCGTGGACTTCGCCGACGTCGACCTGAAGACCCTGCGCGTCGCCAACAAGGCCGTGAACGACCGGATCCGGTCGGTGCTGGACGCCGCGCAGGCCGAGCGCGCCAAGATCGAGGAGAAAGCGGAGGACCAGATCGACAAGATCCTCCAGCCCGACGAGCTCCCGCCCGGCGTGATCCAGCTCGTGAAAGTGTACGTCGCCGAGAAACGCAAGATCTCGGTGGGCGACAAGATGGCGGGCCGGCACGGGAACAAGGGCATCATCGCCCGGATCGTGCCCGAGGAGGACATGCCGTTCCTGCCCGACGGCACGCCGGTGGACATCGTGCTCAACCCGCTGGGCGTCCCGAGCCGGATGAACGTGGGGCAGATCCTCGAGACGCACCTGGGGTGGGCCGCGAGCATCCTCGGGTTCGAGGCCAAAACGCCCGTGTTCCAGGGCGCCGACGAGACGGAGATCGGCATCCTGCTCCGGCTGGTGGGGTTGCGTTGGGCCGCCGAAGCCCTGCGGCTCGAGCTGCGCCCGCCCGATCTCGATGCGGACACCCTGCGGGCGTTGACGCGCGAGCTGCGGCGGCTCCCCGACGCCAACGGCGGGCGGCCGCACATCGCGACGGCCGGAATCGGCCTGCTGGCGTCGCGCGCGCTGTCGCAGGACACGCGCGACGTGTACCACCGGCTGGTGGAGTTTCTCGCCGCCGCCGCCAAGGAGCTGGCCCAGCGCGAGCTCGGGCAGCGGCGCATCGAGCGCGAGTTTCACGCCGCCCGGCTCGAGGCGGACGACCGCCTGGCGAAGGCCGACAAGGCCGCGCTCAAGGCGGGGCTCAAGGAGCTGGACAAGTTCCTGGAGCGCGACAAGGCCGCCGACGTCCTGACGGCCGCGGGCCGGCCGGGGCTGGCCGGGCTGCTGGGACGCAAGTCCGAGGCGGACGTGGACCAGGCGGTGACCGAGCTGCTCGCCGCCGCGGGCTTCACGCCCGGCGGCAAGGGCCGGCTGCGCGACGGCCGCACGGGGGAGCTGTTCGCGTCCGAGGTCGCGGTCGGCTCGATCTACATGATGAAGCTGTCGCACCTGGTGGACGACAAGATCCACGCG
>JBOHSV010000416.1:0-6688 GCA_050921735.1 Gemmatimonadales bacterium
CCGTGATCGTGGTCGTCGGCGCCGCGTCGTACGTGGGACTGGCGGTATCCGGCGGCGCGTCGGAGTCGGGCGGCCTCGCGGCGCGATTCACGCGGGTCACCGTGGATCCCGGCGTGGAGCGGTTCCCCAGTCTCTCACCGGATGGGACATGGATCGTCTATACGGGCGAAGCATCCGGCGATCGCGACATCTACCTGCTGAGCGTGGGCGGCCAGAACCCGATCAATCTCACCGCCGATTCTCCTCGGGACGACGATCAGGCGGCGTTCTCACCCGACGGCGAGCACATCGCGTTTCGGTCCGAGCGGGACGGCGGCGGCATCTTCGTGATGGGCCGCACCGGCGAGGCCGTGCGACGCGTGACGCAGTTCGGCTTCAAGCCCGCGTGGAGCCCCGAGGGCGCGCGGCTCGTGTTCGTAACGGAGAACGTGGACTTGCACCCGCAGAACTCCGAGACGCGGGGCGAGCTGTGGGTGGCCGACGTGGCGACCGGAGACACGCGGCGGATCGCCGCAATCGATGCCTCACTGCCCAGCTGGTCGCCGAGCGGCCGACGAATTGCGTTTTTCCACCGTTTGGGTTCGCAAGTCCCGCGGGGGCATGTGTGGACCGTGCCGGCCGGCGGGGGCGAGGCGACAGCGGTCACGGCGGGGCTGTCGCGGGACTGGAACCCGGTCTGGTCCCCGGACGGGCGGTACCTCTACTTCGTGAGCGATCGCGGTGGCAGTATGAACCTGTGGCGCGTGCGGGTCGACGAGGCGTCGGGCCGGGCGCTGGCGGACCCCGAGCCCGTGACGACACCAGCCACGTCGCTCGCGCACATCAGCATCGCGGCCGACGGGAAGCAGATCGCGTACAGCTCGGTGCTGGTGACGACCAACGTGCAGCGCGTGGGGTTCGACCCGGAGCGCGGCCGGGTCGTGGGCGAGCCCGAGTGGCTCACCCACGGGTCGCGCCGCTGGGCCAACCCCGAGCCCTCGCCCGACGGCCGGAGCGTCGTGTTCTACTCGCTGGTCGAGCCCGAAGGCCACCTCCACGTGATGCCTGCGGACGGCTCGACGCCGCCCCGGCGGATCACCGCCGACACCGCGTCGGACCGCGTGCCGCGCTGGTCGCCCGACGGGAACTGGATCGCGGTGTTCTCGGATCGGAGCGGCCAGCTCCAGATCTGGAAGATCCGGCCCGACGGGAGCGGGCTCACCCAACTGACCGACGCTTCCCGGAACACGGCCTACGCCGTGTGGTCGCCCGACGGGTCCCGGTTGGCGGCGGCCACCACGGTCCGCGACAGCGGGATGACGTTTGTGATCGATCCAAATCGGCGGTGGGCCGAGCAGCGACTTGAGGTGCTCGCCATCCCGCCCGACTCCCTCCTGCCGTTCGGGCCGCACTCCTGGTCGCCGGACGGCAGGCGCCTCGCCGGCATGATCAGCGCGCTCGACCGAGGCATCGTGACGTACACGTTCGGCACGCGGACGTACGAGCGTCTGACGGACTACGGACAATGGCCGGTGTGGCTCCCCGACGGTCGACGCCTGTTGTTCGTTTCGGGGGGAGACGCGTTCTATCTCTTGGATACTCGATCGCGGCGGGTCCGGAGGGTTTTCGCCGTGCGGCGCGACGTGATCGGCCCGCCGCAATTGACCCGGGACGGGCGCATGTTGTACTACTCGCGACGTGCGACCGAGGCCGACGTATGGCTGCTCACCCTGCGTTAGGCGCGAACCCGCCCCACCCGGCCCGGTGGTATATTTCTCATCGCCATCTCATCCCGTCCGGGAGCACGCGCATGTCGAAAAGCGAAGAAGAGAAGCTGGCCGCGCTGGTGCGGAAGACGGCGGCCAAGGCCGCCAAGGCCAAGCGCAAGGTGCAGCGCCAGTATGATGACACCCTCCGGTCCGAGACCACGGACGAGGACATCGATCGGCGCGACTTTTTTTCGGAGATGAAGAAGCGGGACTTCTAGCACCCGATCGGGGGCCCCATGAACCGCACACCCGGCGTCGTCGCGGCGCTGGCGCTGCTCGCCGCACCCACCGCCCGCGCACAGCTTTCCTATCTGGACCGCCTGCCGCCCCTGGTCGACCGCGAGGTGTTCTTCGGCGACGCCGAGATCGCCTACGGCAACCTGTCGCCCGACGGGCGGTTCGTGGCCTTCGCCAAACAGCTCGACGGCGTGCTCAACGTCTGGGTCAAGGGCCTCCGCGAGCCGTTCGCCGCCGCGCGCCCCGTCACCGCCGACACCAGCCGGCCGATCTTCGGCTTCTTCTGGAGCGCGGACAGCCGGTACCTGCTGTTCGTGCAGGACAAGGGGGGCGACGAGAACTTCCGGGCCTACGCCGTCGACCCGACCGCCCGCCCGGCTCCGGGCGCCAAGGTGCCGGCCGCCCGCGATCTCACCCCCTACGCCACGGTGCAGGCCCGGATCTACGCCGTGCCGGTCAAGACGCCGAACCACATCCTCCTCGGCCTGAACGACCGCGACCCGCGCTTGCACGACGTGTACCGCGTGGATCTCCGCACCGCGGAGCGGCAACTGGTGTTCCGCAACGACCACAACGTGGCCGGATGGGTGCCCGATCTGGAGGGCAACCTGCGTCTCGCCACGCGCATCCGGCCGGACGGCGGGCACCAAGTCCTGCGGGTGGACGGTGACAGCTTGACCCTCATCTACGACTGCAACAACGAGGAGACCTGCGCACCGTTCCGCTTCCACAAGGACGGGCGGCGGGCGTACATGGTGACCGACAAGGGCGAGCGCGACCGCTCGGAGCTCGTGCTGCTCACCGTCGCCACGGGCGCCGTCGAGGTCGTGGAGAGCGACCCCGAGAGCCAGGTGGATTTCGGCCAGGCAATCTTCTCCGAGAAGACCGACGAGCTGATCGCGACGTCCTACACCGGCGACCGCGTCCGCATCTATCCCCGCGACTCCCTGTTCGCCCGCGACGTGGCGCGTCTGCGGGCCGCCCTGCCCCAGGGCGACCTGTTCTTCCGCACGCCGTCGCGCGACGACCGGCTCTGGATCGTGAAGACGGTGCTCGACACCGACAACGGACCGAACTACCTGTACGACCGCGCGACGGGCACAGTCGAGCTGATGTACCGGCCGTACTCCGACATCCCCACCGCCCACATGGCCTCGATGCGGGCGGTGCGCTACACGGCGCGCGACGGGCTGGAGATCCCGGCGTACCTCACGCTCCCGAAGGACGCCCCGGCCCGGAACCTGGCCGCCGTGATCCTGCCCCACGGCGGTCCCTGGGGCCGGGACGGGTAGGGCTTCGATCCGCTGGTGCAGTTCCTCGCCAACCGCGGCTACGCCGTGCTCCAGCCCAACTTTCGGGGCTCGGCCGGGTTCGGGAAGCGGTTCCTGAACCTGGGCAACGAGCAATGGGGCACCGGCACCATGCAGCACGACATCACGGACGGGATGCGCTGGCTGGTGCGCGAGGGGATCGCCGATCCGGAACGCATCGCGATCATGGGGGGCTCGTACGGTGGCTATGCGACGCTCGCGGGCGTCGCGTTCACGCCCGACCTGTACGCCGCGGGCGTGTCCATCGTCGGCCCGTCGAGCATCATCACGCTGCTGAACTCCATTCCGCCGTACTGGGAGCCGATCAAGAAGATCTTCGCGGTGCGGGTGGGCGACGTGAGCGACCCGGCCGACTCCGCCCGCCTGCGCGCGCAGTCGCCGCTCTATTCGGCGACCGCGATCACCGCCCCGCTGCTCGTGGTGCAGGGGGCCAACGATCCGCGGGTGAAGAAGGCCGAGTCGGACCAGATCGTCGTGGCTCTGCGGGACCTGGGCCGGACGGTGGAGTACCTGGTGGCGCCAGACGAGGGACATGGGTTCGCCGGCGAGCTCAACAACATCGCGACGTACGCCAAGGTCGAGCAGTTCCTGGCGCGGCACCTCGGCGGCCGGTCCCAGGAGAGCATGACGCCGGCCGTACGGGAACGACTCGAGCAGCTGACGGTGGACATCAAGACGGTCGCGGCACGGAACTGACACTTCCGGCGACCAGCCTCGACCTCGCCCTAGCGAGGACCGCGGTAGCGCGTCATGTTTTGCCCCCGGGAGGCGAAACATGATCGACCGTCGCGAATTCCTTCAGTGGAGCGTGGGTGCCGTCGCGGCGTCCCGTTTCCCGTATCCCGTTTCCCGCGATCGCCTCGACCGCATCGGCATCCAGCTGTACTCCGTGCGCAACGCCATGCGCGAGGGCTTCGACGGGACCCTGGCGCGCGTGGCGGAGCTGGGCTACGCCGAGGTGGAGTTCGCCGGGTACTTCGGGCGGACGCCCGAGCAGGTGCGGCAGGTGCTCGAGCGCACCGGGCTCAGCGCCCCCGCCACTCACCTGCCGTTCGACCTGCTGGGCGGCGACTGGGAGGCGGCGCTCGACGCCGCGGCGCGCACCGGCCACCGGTACCTCGTCGTGGCCTGGATCCCCGAAGAGTCCCGGCGCACGCTCGACGACTGGAAGCGCGTGGCCGAGCGCTTCAACCGCGCCGGTGAGGCCGCGCGCGCGCGCAACCTCGTGTTCGGCTATCACAACCACCACTTCGAGCTCCGGTCCGTGGAAGGCCGGCGGCCGCTGGACCTGCTGCTGGCCGAGACCGAGCCCGCGAACGTCGTGTTCGAGCTGGACCTCTACTGGTGCGTGATGGCCGGCGGCGACCCGCTCGCCTTTTTCGCCGCCCACCCCGGACGGTTCCCGCTGGTGCACGTGAAGGACTCCGCGGGCCCGCCGGACCACCGCATGGTGAACGTGGGCCGCGGCACGATCGACTTCAAGGCGATCTTCGCCCGCCGCAGGCAGGCCGGAATCCGCCACGCCTTCGTGGAGCACGACAATCCGGCCGACCCGTTTGCCTTCGCACGCGCGAGCCTCGAGTACCTGAAGCGGCTTGAGTTCTGACGGAGACAACGCGGAAGCCGATCATGATGAACCAGCGCCGGGTATACGACGTGTGCGTCGTCGGCTCGGGAGCCGGCGGCGGAATGGCGGCATACGCCCTCACCCGCGCCGGCGCCGACGTCGTGCTGCTGGAAGCGGGCGGCCCGTGGGACAACACCACGCCCGACTCGGCCATGTTCACCTGGCCCTACGACACGCCCCGCCGCGGGGCGGCGACGCGCGAGCGCCCGTTCGGCGAGTTCGACGCCTGCATCGGCGGCTGGGAGATCGACGGGGAGCCCTACACCACGGCCCCGGGGACGCGGTTCGACTGGTGGCGCGCGCGCATGGTGGGCGGCCGCACCAACCACTGGGGGCGCATCTCCCTGCGCTTCGGCCCCGACGACTTCCGTCGCAAGACCCTGGACGGCCTGGGCGACGACTGGCCCATCGGCTACGACGACGTGAAGCCGTACTACGACCGCGTGGACCGCCTGGTGGGCATCTTCGGCAGCCGGGAAGGTCTCCCCAACGAGCCCGACGGCATCTTCCAGCCGCCGCCCCGGCCGCGGTGCTACGAGCTGCTGGTGATGCAGGCCTCGAAGAAACTCGGCGTCACGTGCATTCCGTCCCGCCTCTCGATCATCACCCGGCCCCTCAACGGGCGCGCGGCCTGTCACTACTGCGGGCAATGCAACCGCGGCTGCAAGACCAACTCGAACTTCTCTTCCACCAACGTCCTGATCGCGCCGGCGCAGGCCACGGGCAAGCTCACGCTGATCACCAACGCCATGGCGCGGGAGGTCACTACCGACGACACCGGTCTTGCGACCGGTGTCAGCTACATCGATAAGACGAAGGGGACTGACGAACACGTGCGGGCGCGCGTCGTGGTGCTCGCCGCGAGCGCGTGCGAGTCCGCCCGCCTGTTGCTCAACTCCAGGTCCTCCCGTTTCCCCACCGGCCTCGCCAACTCCAGCGGCGTCGTGGGCAAGTATCTCACCGACACCACTGGCACCGACGTCGCGGGATTCATCCCCAGGATGATGGACCACGTGCCGCACAACGAGGACGGCGTGGGCGGCATGCACGTGTACATGCCGTGGTGGCTGGACAACCGGAAGCTCGACTTCCCGCGCGGCTATCACATCGAGGTGTGGGGCGGGCTGCGCGTCCCGTCGTACGGGTTCCTGGGCGGCATCCACCGCTATCCGGCGGGCGGCGGCTACGGGCAGCAGCTCAAGGGCGACTACCGGCGCTATTACGGCTCCACGATCGGCTTCTCGGGCCGCGGCGAGCACATCGCCAGCGACGACTGCTACTGCGAGATCGACCCCCGCGCGGTCGACCGCTGGGGCATCCCCGTGCTCCGGTTTCACTGGAAGTGGACGGACCACGAGTACAAGCAGGTGAAGCACATGCAGGAGACGTTCCGGGCGCTGATCGCCGAGATGGGCGGCCAGGTGTTCTCCCCCATGCCGTCCGCGGACGACGGGTACGGCATCGCTCCCGGCGGCCGGATCATCCACGAGCTGGGCGGCGCCCGGATGGGCGGCGATCCCAAGACCTCCGTCGTCAACCGCTGGTCCCAGGCGCACGACGTGAAGAACCTGTTCGTGGCGGACGGCGGCCCGTTCCCGTCGCAGGCCGACAAGAACCCCACGTGGACCATCATGGCGCTCGCGTGGCGGGCGGCGGACTACATCGCGGACCAGCGCAAGAAGGGGGCCCTGTGATGCAACGACGAGAGGCGCTACACCTGCTCGCCGGTGCGGGCATCGCTACGC
>JBOHSV010000417.1:0-1836 GCA_050921735.1 Gemmatimonadales bacterium
GTTCGAGCACATGATGTTTCAAGGCTCGGCCAACGTGGGCAAGGGCGAGCACTTCCAGCTCATCGAACGGGCGGGTGGCTCGATGAACGGAACCACCAACGAAGACCGCACGAATTATTTCGAGACGCTCCCCTCCAACCGGCTCAACCTCGGCCTGTGGCTCGAGGCCGACCGGATGCGCTCCCTCGCTATCACCAAGGAAAACTTCGAGAACCAGCGCGAGACGGTGAAGGAAGAGCGCCGCCTGGGCGTGGACAACCGTCCGTACGGCGCCGCGTTCACCGACGGCCTCACGCTGCCGTTCGATTCCACCGGGTGTTTCGCGTACGCGCACACGGTCATCGGCTCGATGGACGATCTCAACGCGGCCAAGCTCGAGGACGTTCAGGCGTTCTTCAATCTCTACTACGCCCCGAACAACGCCACGCTGGTGGTCGTGGGCGACTTCGAGTCGGCCGAGGCGAAACGACTGATCGCGGAGTACTTCGGCGGCCTGGAGCGGGGCGCCGAGCCGCCCGGCGTGTCGTGCGAGGTGCGCTACGCACCGGGCTCGGAGTCCCGCACCTTCGACGATCCGCTCGCCAACCTGCCCGCCGTGCTGCTGCTCTACCGCATGCCGGGCCACGCGGACCCGGCCACGCGCCCGCTCCAGCTGCTGAGCACGATCCTGGGACAGGGCGAGAGCTCCCGCCTCCACCAGGGGCTGGTGCGCGAGGCGAAAAGCGCTTTGCAGACCGGGACCTTCGTGGACAGCCGGCGGGGGCCCAGCGTGTTCATCGCGTTCGCGATCGCGAACCAGGGCGTGTCCGCTGGCACGCTCGCCGCCCAGCTGGCGGCGCAGGTGGCGCGACTCGGGGCCGAGGAGGTCACCCCCGACGAGCTGACCAAGGCCCGGAACGACTTCCGCGCCTCGGACATCCTCGGGCGCCAGACGACGATGCAGATCGCCGAGCAGATCCAGCACTACGCCCACTACCACGACGCGCTCGACGAGCTGCACACCGACCTGGACCGCTACATGGCCGTGACCGCGGACGACATCCGCGCGGCGGCCCGGCGGTACCTCGTTCCCCAGAACAGTTACGCGATCATCGTCCTGCCCAAAGCGGCGGCGAGCACGGGAGGTGGACCATGAAGGCGGCAACGGGCGGCAACGGGCGGCAATGGGCGGTGGGCATCGTTGCGCTGGCGGTGGGCACGGCCTGGTCGCCGGCCCGCCTGCCCGCCCAAGTCCCCACCGAGCCTCCGCCGGCGGCGGCGCTGCGCCCGCTCCAGTTCCCGCCGTTCCAGGAAGCCACCCTGGCCAACGGGCTCCAGGTGGTGGTGGTCGAGAATCACGAGCTGCCGATCGTCAGCATCTCGCTCGCCCTCCCGGCCGGGAACCGGTACGAGCCCGCCGGGCGCGCAGGGCTGGCTGATCTCGTGGCGGAGCTGCTCACCAAGGGGACGAAGACGCGGACCGCCGAGCAGATCGCGGCGACGATCGAAGGCGTTGGCTCGAGCCTCGGCGCCAGCGCGGACCCGGATTTCCTGTTCGTCCGGAGCACCGTGCTCACCGATCACGTGGGGCTCGCATTCGACCTGATCGGCGACGTGATGCTGAATGCCACGTTCCCCGAGTCCGAGCTGGAGCTGGCCCGGACGCGGATGCTGTCGCAGCTCCGGCTCGAGCGTTCGGCGCCCGAAGCCGTGGCCGACCGGTATTTCGCCGCCCGGCTGTATGGGGACCATCCCTACGGCCGCCGCGCCACCGAGGCGAGTGTCCGCGCCGTCACGGCCACCGTCGTGCGCGGGTACGCGGCGACGCGCCTGCGGCCCCGCGGCGCGCTGCTGGTG
>JBOHSV010000418.1:0-1676 GCA_050921735.1 Gemmatimonadales bacterium
GCGACGTGCTGCTCGCGAAGGCGTCGGGCGCGATCATCATCGGCTTCCACGTGCGCCCCGACTCGAACGCCCGCGCGTCCGCCGACCGCGAGCGCGTCGAGATCCGCACGTACCGCGTCATCTACGAGGCCGTGGAGGACGTGAAGGGGGCCATGGAAGGGTTGCTCGCCCCGGAGAAGAAGGAAGTCGTGCTGGGCGAGGCGGAGGTGCGCCAGCTCTTCAAGATCGCCAAGGTCGGCACCATCGCCGGCTGCTTCGTGCGGAGCGGCGTCATCCCGCGCACCGCGCGGGTCCGCATCATCCGCGACGGCGTCGAGGTGTACGAGGGCACGATCGCCTCCCTCAAGCGCTTCAAGGACGACGTGCGCGAGGTGCGCGAGGGCTTCGAGTGCGGGATCGGCATCGAGAACTTCAACGACCTCAAGGTCGGCGATCTCATCGAGGCCTATCGCATCGAGGAGGTGGCGCGCTCGCTCGACGTCGGGGTGGGGGCGCGAGGGTGAGCCATGATCGTCGGCGTCATGACGTGGGAGCTGCACCTTGAGGGCTGCCGCTCGCTCAAGGACAAGCGGCACATCCTCCGCAGCCTGAAGGATCGCCTGCGCCGCCAGCTCAACGTCTCCGTGGCGGAGACGGACCACAACGACCTGTGGCAGCGGGCGGAGCTCACGGTGTGCGTGGTGGCGAACGCGCGCGGTCCCGTGGACGACGCGCTGTGCGGGGCCGATCGGCTGGTGGCCGGCGCGGCGGGGGCGCGCATCATGGACACCGCCACGAGCTACGTGTGACCGTGCGGCGCCCCAGTTTCCGGCCCGAGCGCGTCGGCGAGCTGATCCGCGCCGAGGTGGCCGCGTTCCTGACGTCGGGCGCGCGCGACCCGCGGATCGGCTTCGTGACCGTGACGGGCGTCGAGGTCACGGCCGACCTCGCCCATGCCCGGGTGCGGGTGAGCGTCATGGGGCCGGACGAGGAAAAGGCGCGAACGCTCGAAGGCCTGGACAGCGCCGCCCGCCACCTCCGGACCCGGCTCGCCCGGACCCTGCGGCTCCGCCTGGCACCCGAGCTCCACTTCGCGCTCGACCGCGGCGTGGAGCACGCGGCCCGGATCGAACGGGTCCTGTCTGAGCTGAAACGGGGCCGCGCCCCGGACCCCGGGGACGCGGACGAGGGCGGTGCGTGACGGCGTGCTGCCGGTGGCCAAGCCCGCCGGGCCCACGTCGCACGACATCGTGGCACGGGCGCGGCGCGCGCTCGGCAGGCGCCGCATCGGGCACCTCGGGACCCTCGACCCCGCGGCCGAGGGCCTGCTGGTCCTCGTCGTCGGACGGGCCACGCGCCTGGCGCGCTACGCCGCCGGCTGGCGCAAGACGTACGAGGGCATCATCCGACTCGGCACGACCACCGACACGGACGACCGGACGGGTCGGGTGGTGGCCAGCTCGGACGCCTGGCGGTCGCTCGGCGCCGACGCCGTCCGCGCCGCCGTCGCCCGGTTCCGCGGCGGCTACGAGCAGCAGCCGCCGGCGTTCTCGGCGGTCAAGATCGCGGGCGAACGGGCGTACCGCCGCGCCCGGCGCGGCCAGGCGGTGGCGCCGCCGCCGCGCCGCGTCGAGATCGCGGAGCTCGAAGTGCCGGCGGTCGAGCCGCCGGACGTGCGGTTCCGGGCGGTGGTGGGC
>JBOHSV010000419.1:0-4795 GCA_050921735.1 Gemmatimonadales bacterium
GCGCGGCCCATCGCGGGCGCCGGACCCCAGCTGGGCGCCGTGCTGGCGGGCGCCGACGTCCGGCCGACCGAGCGGGCGCTGCAGCGGCTCGCGGGGGTGATCGCCCTGGTGATTCTGCTCGGGACGCTCGCCGCCCTGCTGGTGGGCGAATGGATCGCGCGCGCCGCGCTCGAGCCGGTCGACCGGATCATCACCGAGGTGCGGGAGATCACCGACGGGCGCAGCCTGCACCGGCGGCTGGCCGAGCCGATGGTCAAGGACGAAATCGGCCGGCTCGCCGCGACCCTGAACGAGATGATGGGGCGGCTCGAGCGGAGCTTTACCGCCCTGCGGCGCTTCACCGCGGAAGCGAGCCACGAGCTGAAGACCCCGCTGACCGTCCTGAAGGCGGGCGTGGAGCGCGCCATCACCGATCCCCGCGTGGCGCCGGAGACGATGCCGCTGCTCGAGGACACGCTGGCCGAGATCCGGCGCATGACGGAGCTGGTCGATGCCCTGCTCACGCTCGCCCGCGCGGACGAAGGGCGGGCCGAGCTGCATCGCGAGCCGGTGGACCTGCGGGCCATCGTGGACGAGGCCCGCGAGACGGGGGAGCTGCTGGCGGAGCGCAGTGGCGTCGCGATGGAGGTCGATACGCCGCCGGAGCCCGTGGTGCTGGAGGTGGACCGGAGCCGCATGCGCCAGCTCATCCTGAACCTGGTCGAGAACGCCGTGAAGTACACGCCGCCCGGCGGGCGGGTGCGGGTCGAGCTGGCCCGGGACGACGGCCGCGTCCAGCTGTCGGTGGCCGACACGGGGATCGGCATCGCGCCGGGCGACCTGCCGCACATCTTCGACCGCTTCTGGCGCGCGGACGCGGCGCGCACGCGCACCGGGGAGCGCTCGGGCGCCGGCCTGGGGCTCGCGATCTGCAAGTGGATCGCGGAGGCGCACGGCGGGGCGATCGACGTCCAGAGCCGGCCCGGGCGCGGCACGACGTTCACCGTGAGCCTGCCGCACGCGCCGGTCGCGACGCCAAGCCCGTAATCTCATTCGACCGTCGGGCAATCGTCATCTCCGCGCCACGCGGGGGCCACGCGCGCATCCCATCCTGGAGTCGTCCCTGATCCCGGAGGATCCCGTGTTCGACGTACTCGTGGCCTCCCGCCGTGCCGGGCCGGCCCGCGGAGCCTGGGGGCGTGGGTTGATGGTCGTGCTGCTGCATGCCGGGCTCGTGGGCGCCGCGGTGTGGGGCACGCGGCGCGCCGCGGTCGCCCGACCCGGCCCGATCGTGGTCAGCGTGACGCCGCCGCCCTCGCCGGCCGGTCGCGCTCCGCGCCGCGTCGAGGCGCCGTGGCGCGCCCCGGTCATCCCCCCGGTCGTCGTGCCCGACATCGTCGGGCCGCCCGACCTCGAGCACGCCGTCGGGACGCCGTGGTTGCCCCGTCCGGGGGTCGTCCCCGTGAACGTCGACGCACGTTTTGGCGGCGACGGCGATGATCCCGTGCCCATCGATCTGGTGGAGCAGCGGCCGGAGCTGCTGTCGGCGCCGCCGCCCGCGTACCCCGACCGCCTGCGGCGGCTCGGCGTCGAGGGCGCCGTCCGGGTGCGCGTGGTGGTGGACACGACCGGTCGCGTCGAGCCCACCTCGATCACCGTCGTTCGAGTGACGCACGCGGACTTCGTCGGGCCCGTCCGGGAAGCGCTGGCCCGCGCCCTGTTCCGCCCGGCGCGGGTACATGGGCGGGCGGTCCGCGTGCTGGTCGAGATTCCGTTCGCGTTCCGGCTGACGCTCGGCCAGTAGTGTGGCGGCGCCACGGCAGACGCGGCGGTGGGTCGGCTTGTGGGGGGTCGGGCGGGGCGCACATTATTGCGGTCCAGCCACCCGCCGCCGGCGGGCGGTGAGAGGAGGATGGCGATGTCGCTCCGTCACGTGTTTCCCGTTCTCGTGGTCTGCGCGGTGACCGGCACCGCCGGACTCGTCGCTCAGGCCGAACCGCCGGACCCGGCCGCCGAGGAATCGGTCCGGGACTGCATTCGGAAATGCCGTTCGGGTGAGGAGAAACCCGTGCTGCTCTCGCTCCCGGACTTGTGGGAGTTGTACGGCGGCACGCACTATCCGGGTCGAATTTCGGAAGGTGGGGACGGGGCGGGTGACCTACCGGGTGTCCGGACCCTAATCCCGGTGTCATCGTTTTGTAATGTTGACGCCACTAGCGGGCCAGGGTGACCGGATAGTATTTCCTAGCCACTATCCCGCGGAGGTGGATACGTGTTCGATCATCTGATCGAGTCCCGACGGCGCACGGACAAGCGGGGCATCTTCGGCGTCGGCTTCGTGTCGCTCACCGTGCACACCGTGCTGATCGCCGTGGCGGTGTACGCGACGCTGGGCGCCCGGGAGGCGAACACCGACGTCCTGGTGGATACCACGCTGGTGTACCTCAACCAGCAACAGCAGCAGGAAGAGCAGCCCAAGATCTTGCAGCTCGACGTGCAGCTGAAGGGCTTCCAGACGGTCGTCGCTCCGACGACGATTCCCACCGACATCCCGCCGATCAACCTGCAGGAGAAGTTCGATCCGCGGGACTACACCGGCACGGGCGTCGAGGGCGGCATCGGCACCGGGATCGTGCCGGACGCGGGGCAGGTGTACGCCGAGGCCGTGGTGGAAGAGAAGCCCGAGATGCTGTCCGGGCCGGTGCCGGAGTACCCGCAGCTGTTGCGGACGGCGGGGATCGAGGGGACGGTGATCGTCCAGGTGATCGTGGACACGATGGGCCGGGCCGAGCCGAATTCGATCAGGATCATCCGCAGCCCCAACCCCGGCTTCGACCAACCGGTCAAGAGCGCGGTGCAGCGGGCCTTGTTCCGCCCGGCGCGGGTGCACGGCCGGGCCGTGCGCGTCCTGGTGCAGATCCCCTACAACTTCACGCTGAAGCGGTAACCCGCAAAGGAGCCTGACCGGTCATGGAAGGCCTATCGATCATTGGGCTGTACTCGCAGATGGGGTTGTTCGTGAAGGGGGTCGTCTGGACCATGGCCGTCATGTCGGTGTGGTCCTGGGCGGTGACCTTCAACAAGGCGTGGTACCTGCGCAAGGCGCAGCGGGCGACCCGCAAGTTCGCGCCCGAGTTCTCCCGCTACCTGCAGGAGGAGCAGCTCGACGCCGCGATCAAGCTCGCCGACAAGAAGGAGTACAAGGAGAGCCACGTCGCGCGCGTGCTGAGCGAGGCGCTGGCGGAGGTGAAGCCGCTGCTGCGGGACCGCGCCACGATCACCGCGGCCGACATCAACTCGGCGGAGCGGGCGGTGGAGCGGCAGATGCTGATCATCACCGCGGAGCAGAAGCGCGGGCTCGGCATCCTCGCGACCACCGGCGCCACGACGCCGTTCGTGGGACTGCTGGGCACGACGGTCGGCATCGTGAACTCGTTCACCGGGATGGCGGCCTCGGGCGGCGGCGGGTCGCTCGCCGCGGTGTCGGCCGGCATCGCGGAAGCGCTGATCGCGACCGCGTTCGGCCTGCTCGTCGCGATTCCTGCGGTGTGGCTGTACAACTACTTCACGACCAAGCTGGACTTCCTCACGGTCGAGATGACCTACACGTCGAAGGAGCTGATCGACTACCTCATCAAGAGCGTCGGCAGCGAGTTCGGGCGCTCGATCTTCACCAAGGAGTTCCAGACGCAGAAGGGATCGCAGTCCAGTGGCCCGATCAGTCACTAGCAAGGTGGCGGTCAACGCCAGCATCAACGTCACGCCGATGGTGGACGTGATGCTGGTGCTGCTCATCATCTTCATGGTGGTGACGCCGCTCATCACGGCGGGCTTCCAGGCGACCCTGCCGCGGGGCGAGAACCCGGAGTCGCACCCCGAGGGACCGGACGAGATCATCCTCGGCATCAACACCCAGGGGCAGTTCTACCTGGACATCGGCCAGGGGGCGCGGCCCGTGGCCGACGCGGATCTGGCGGGCCGCCTGACCGGACTGTACGCGGCGCGTACCAAGGACAAGATCCTGTACCTCAAGGCCGATGAGGGCATCTCGTTCGGGCGGGTACAGGAAGCGCTGGAGATGGCGCGCCGGGCCGGGGTCCGGGTGGTCGGCGCCATCGCGGACAAGCGGCAAGCCATCTTCCGCGAGCAGGAGGGAGGCTGATCCATGGCGATGGGTAGCGTCGGCGGCTCGGAAGGCGGCCTCAACGCCGACATCAACATCACCCCGATGATCGACGTGCTGCTGGTGCTGTTGATCATCTTCATGATCACGCAGCCGCTGTCGCGCCGCGCCTTCATCGCCCAGGTGCCGCCGGAGCAGCGGCAACAGCCACGGCAGCAGGAGCGGAACGACCAGATCGTGCTCGAGCTGCGTCCCGACGGGTCGTACGCCATCAACAACCAGCCGTACGCGCTGGCCCAGCTCCCGGCGGCGCTGCTGCAGATCTACGAGGCGCGGCCGGCCAAGCTGCTGTTCATCAAGGCCGCACCCAACCGGAAGTACGCCGAGGTGGTGCACGCGATGGATGTGGCTCGCGGCGCCGGCGTCCAGGTGATCGGGTTCACGCCCGCGGACCAGCAGCAGGGCTCCTAGCGCCGGACCCGCAGGCCGCTTCCAGGGGGTACGGGCATCCGTGCCCCCTTGTGCGTTGCGGTGTAATACTTCGGCGTGCCGCCCTCGACTCCTGCCGCGCGTCTTCCCCTGGGGCGCCGCCCGTGGCGGCGTGAGGCGTGGCTGTCACTCGCCCTGCACGCCGGGCTGGTGCTGGCCGTCGTGTGGCGCGGGACGGCGTGGCTCGGGGGTGGGGCCGGGGCC
>JBOHSV010000420.1:0-11250 GCA_050921735.1 Gemmatimonadales bacterium
GCCGGGTGCCGCGCCGCCCCGCCCAGCAGGCCGGTCGTGACGACGTCGCGCGCGCGATCCTCGGCGAGAGCGCGCCGAACCGCGTCCATGCCGAGCGGCTCGCTCATCGACGCGTTCAGCCGATCGCCAGCATCCGCTCGATGGCGCGGCGGGCCCGCGGCGCCACGTCGGGCGCCACCGTCACCGCGTACTGATCGTCGCGCAGGGCGTCCCGCAGCTTCTCGAGGGTGATCAGCTTCATGAAGCGGCAGGCGGCGTCCTCGGCCGCGGCGGCGAATTCCTTGTCGGGGTTCTCTTTCCGCAGGCGGTGCAGCACGCCGGTCTCGGTCGCGATCACGAACCGCCGGGCGCTCGAGGCGCGGGCCCGGCGCATCATCTGCTCGGTGGAGACGATGTGCATCCGTCCCGCGGCGACGTCGCCTTCCGCTTCGGCGTAGTACATCGCGCCGGTGACGCAGCCGCACTCCGGATGCACCAGGAACTCGGCGTCCGGGTACTCGGCGCGCCGCCGGTCCAGGGTCTCGCGGGTCATGCCGGCGTGGACGTGGCACTCGCCCAGCCACACGTCGAGCGCGCGGCCGGTGACGCGCTTCAGGTACTGGCCCAGGAAGAAATCGGGGAGAAACAGCACCGGCACGTCCGGCGGCAGGGCCCGGATCACCGCCACCGCGTTGCCCGACGTGCAGCAGACGTCGGCCTCGGCCTTGACCGCCGCGGCGGTGTTCACGTAGGCGACCACCAGGCCGTCGGGATGCCGCGCGCGCCACGCGCGCACGTCCGCCGCCTGCACCGTGGCGGCGAGCGAGCACCCGGCCTCGGGGTCCGGGATCAGGATGCGTTTGTCGGGGTTGGCGAGGGCCGCGGTCTCGGCCATGAAGTGCACCCCGCAGATCACGAGCACGGGGGCGTCGAGCTGGGTGGCGCGGCGCGCCATCTGGAGCGAGTCGGCCACCACGTCGGCGAGGTCCTGGATCTCGGGCCGCTGGTAGTTGTGGGCCAGGATCGCGGCCCCGCGCGCCTGCTTGAGCGCGCGGATCTCGGCCGCGAGGTCCGCGGAAACGGCATCGGTCGTGGGGATCATGACGGCACGGCTCCCATTGGTCGTGGTACCGGGGTCGGAGGGGCCGGTTGGGCAACGCCTCAGCCCGCCGCAGCTGGCGGACCGCTCTCCGTCCGGGACGCGCGACGGCGCGCGTCGTGACCGAAACTTAACCGGGCGCGGGCGGACTCGCATCCTCCCCCCGGCCTCGCCGAGGAGTACCATTGTGAGCGCGGGGATCCAGCTGTTCAACCGAAAGGATCTTGCCGGCTGGGAGGTCAAGATCACGGGCCGGGACCTCAACGATAATTGGGGGCACACGTTCCGGGTGGAGGACGGGCTGCTCAAGGTCCGCTACGACGGATACGACGCCTTCGCCGCTCGATTCGGCCATCTCTTCTCCCGCGAACCGTTCTCGCATTACATCGTCGCCGTGGAGTACCGATTCGTGGGAGACCAGGCCGCGGGCGGCCCCGACTGGGCGGTGAGGAACAGTGGGATCATGGTGCACGCCCAGTCCGCCGGGAGCATGGGAACGGATCAGGACTTCCCGATCTCCATCGAGGTGCAGCTGTTGGGCGGGACGGGCTCGGGCGAGCGCTCGACGGCCAACCTGTGCACGCCCGGCACGCACGTGGTCATGGACGGGAAGCTGGTTACGCCGCACTGCGTCAATTCCAGGTCCAGGACCTACCACGGGGAGCAGTGGGTCCGCGTCGAGGTGCTGGTGCTCGGCGACTCGCTGGTACGGCACATCGTCAACGGGGACACGGTGATGGAATACTCGAGGCCGCAGATCGGGGGCGGGACCGTGAGTCATTACGACCCGGCCGTGAAGCGAGACGGCCAGCCGCTCGTCGAAGGATACATCGCGCTGCAGAGCGAGAGCCATCCGATCGACTTCCGGAAGGTGGAGATCCTCGATCTGACGGGGTGCATGGACCCCAAGGCCGCGAGCTACCGGCCGTACTACGTCCGCTCCGATGCGTCGAGGTGCCGGTACGGAATAGTGAGTCCGCCCGATCACGGCCTCCCGGTGCTCGGCGGCGCCCGGTTCATGAGCAGCCAGTAGAGCCCGAGCTGCTTCGTGGCCCGGGTGAATTCCACGAAGTCCACCGGCTTGCGCACGTAGCTGTTGGCGCCGAAGCTGTAACTGTCGACGAGGTCCCGCTGCTCGTCGGACGAGGTGAGGATCACGACCGGCAGCAGCCGCGTGCGCGCGTCGGCTCGGATGCGCTGGAGCACCTCCAACCCGTTGAGCTTGGGCAGCTTCAGGTCGAGCAGGACCACCGCCGGCAGCTCGTCCGGCGCGGGGGTCGTCTCCGTGCCGAACAGATACTCCAGGGCCTGCGCGCCGTCCTGCGCCACGACCACATCGTTCGTGATGTTGTTGTTCTTCAGCGCCCGCAACGTCAGGGCGATGTCGTCGGGGTTGTCTTCCACCAGCAGGATCTTCGCCGGGTTCACAGCCGCCTCCGGCCCGCCGAGCGGGCCATCACAGGGTGAAGTAGAACGTCGCGCCCCCACCGACGGCGCCCTCGGCCCAGATCCGGCCACCGTGCCGGGTGATGATGCGCCGGACCGTCGCGAGGCCGACGCCCGTACCCTCGAACTCGGCCTCGGAGTGCAGCCGCTGGAACGCCCCGAACAGCTTATCCGCGTACGTCATGTCGAAGCCAGCCCCGTTGTCCCGAACCAGAAATACCCGCTCGCCGTTGGCGTCGACGGACCCGAATTCGATTCGCGCCTCGGGCCGCTTCGCGGTGTACTTCCAGCTGTTCCGCAGGAGGTTGTCGAGGACCACGCGGAACAGGTGCGGGTCGGCCCGCACCTCGAGCCCCGGGGCGATCGCGAACTGCACGCGGCGCTCCGGGGCGGCGCGCTGAAGGTCGGCGGCGATCTCCTGCGCCACGCCGCTCAGATCCACGACCTCGGTGCGGATGGTCGCGCGGGTAATCCGGGCGAGTTTCAGGAGATCGTCGATGAGCGTGGCCATCCGCTGACTGGCGGCGCGCACGCGGTTCAGCGCGTCCCGCCCCGCGTCGTCGAGCCGCGGCGCAGAGTCCTCCAGCAGCACCTGGCTGAAGCCGTCGATGCTCCGCAGCGGCGCGCGCAGATCGTGCGACACCGAGTATGCGAACGCGTCGAGCTCCTGGTTGGCGGCGAGCAGCTCGGCCGCGTTGCGCCGCAGCGCTTCGTGGCGGTCCTCGAGCTCCCGGGTCCGCTCCGCGACCCGCCGCTCGAGATCCGCGGCATGGCGCTGCAGCTCCGCCTGGCTCGCCCGGAGGGCGCCGTCCTGCTCCTCGATCCGGCCGAGCATCCGGTTGAAGGCGTCGGTCAGGGCACGCAGTTCGTGCCCGCCGAGCCGGGGCGCGCGCACCGAGTAATCCCCGCGGTCCGAGACGGCCCGCGCGGTCTCGGCCAGCGCCAGGACGGGCCGCGAGATCGTGCCCTGCAGGAGCCTGGACAGGAGGTACGCCGCGAGCAGCGACAGGGCCATGACCCCGAGGGCGATGACGCCCGAGAGACGAAACGTGCCGTACACGGCCTCGAGATCGGACGCGAGGTACAGCGTCCCGAGGCGCTGGCTGCCCGCTTCCGCGACCGGCTGGAAGCCGATCAGCAGGCCACCCTCGAAGCGGTACCCGTCGGGCCCGGGCGCCGCCGGAAACCGGTCCCCCGGCGCGTCCGCCGGGTACGCGGCGAACAGCCGCCCGTCGCGGTCGTACAGCGCGGCGGCCGCGAGATGCGGGTCGGCCCTGAGGGCGGACAGGATCTCCTCGGCGTCCGCCACGTTGGCGAAGGCCAGCGCCGCCGTGCTGTTGGCCGCGATGACGCGCCCGCGGACCGATAACACGTTCCGCGCCGACTGCCGGAACGACCAGTACTGGTAGCCCACGAACGCGACGGAGGTCAGCAGCAACACCAGCCCGCTGGTCAGCAGGAGCACCGCGATCAGCTTCCGCCGGATCGGCCACTCGCCGAACGCCACCCTAGCGCCCCCGGCGCGGGACGATCTCGGCCAGCCGCAGCAGCTTGGAGCTGATCGTCAGGCGCGCCGCCGCCGCCGCCTCGAGATTGATGTGGAACCGGACCCGGCCCCGCTCGACCACCAGCCGCACGACACCGCCGCGCCGCGCGAAGGTCTCGCCGTCACCCACGGTGAGAATCGGCCGACTGCGGAGCGCGGCGACGATGTCGTCCAACCGATCCGCTTCGGACTGGCTGATGAAGAGGATATGACAGGTCAGGATCTCGTCGATGCGCCGGGAGCGCCGGATCTCGAGCGGCCGCCCCCGCACCGTTTCGCCGCGGACCGTGGCGTCCAGGACGGGACCGAACGGATCGTCCCCCAGGACGCCGATGACGAGCGGCGCCTGGGGGTCGTTGAAGGCCTCGGGCGGCCAGTCGACGAACTGCGCGAAGTTGAACAGGAAGACGGCCTTCACCTGATACTCCGACGCCCGCACGGCCTGCGCCCCGAGGCCCCGCGCCGCCGCGAGCAGCAGCGCGGAAACGAACACGACGCGCGCGCTCAAAAGCGCCATTCGACCACCCCGAAGACGCCGCGTTCGACTTCCCGACGCGCGGCCGGCGCGCCGAACTCCGCGTGGCGGCGATGCAGCAAATTCTGCCCGACGACGGACAGGTCGACCGTCGGTCCCGCCCGCCACGTGACCTTGGCATTCAGCTCGGCATAGGCCGGAACCTGCTGATTGGCGATGGCGGCAATCGCGCGGAAACCGGCATCGAGCCTCAGGCGCGCGGGCAGCTCGGCCGACGAATACAGGAAGAGCTGGCGATCGGGGGTGCGGGACTCCGTGCTGCCCCGGGTCGTGTCCGTGCTGCCCGGGTTGGGCCAGATGTGGATGCGGAGCTCCGTGTACCCGCCGCGCAGCCGCCAGGCGCGCGTGATCCAGTAGTCCGCCGCCACCTCCGCGCCGTACGACTCGCCGTCCTGTCCGTTGGCGATCACCACGGGAGACGCCGCCGGAGGGTTGACCTGCTCCAGACTGCGGAGCCCGTGGTAGCGATTGTAGAACGTCGCCACCGAGAGGGCCAGCGCCCCCCGCTGGTGCCGGTAGCCCAGCTCATAGGCCAGGGCTTCCTCGGAGTCGAAGTCCGGACCGCCGGCCAGCGCGTAGGGCGGCTGGCCCGGCACGAAGAACTCCCGGTCGATCCGCGAGGGCGCCCGGACCGCCCGCGACACGGCCGCCCAGAGTGTCCCGGAGGCGTGGAGCCGCCAGTCGACGCGGCCGCTCGGCTGGATCTCGAAGCCGGTGTACTCGTTGTGCTCGACCTTCGTGCCCAGCGTCACGCGCAGCCGGTCGCGGATGACGGCGATCTCGTCCTGCACGAACCCGGTGTACCACCGGCGCGCGACATGCGCCGGCAGGAAGGCCAGCGCCGCACTGTTGGCGACATGATCGTTGATCAGCCGGAAGCCAAGGCCCCAGACCACGTCGTGCCGGGCGCCGAGTCGCACCGTATGCTGGAGCTCGGCGTCGTACACGTCCAGCTTCTCGCCGAAGGTGCCCGGGATGTCCCGATTGGTGCGGTCATAGTACAGCTGCGCCGTGAGGCTCGCCGTTCCGGAGATCGTGCGGGACCACGTGGCCATCACGTTGCGACCGCTGACGGCGATGTCACCGGCCGTCGCCTGGCCGATCCGGCCGTCGTAGAGATCGCCGTGCAGGACCACGCGATCGCTGGGCGACGCGTCCCAGTCCACGCGAACCCCGCCCTGCCCAACGTGCCACTCATCGGCCGCCTCCGGGCCGCCGGGCAGCGCGGTGGGCTCCCGGGCGAACCCCCGGCCGTAGATCCGATAGCGCACCGCGGAGCCCAGCGCTCCGCCGTAGCGCAGGGTTCCGAAGCCCCGCAGCTCCGTGCCGCCGCCGCCCGACAGGAGGAATCCCTGCGTGTCCGCCGCGCGCTTGGTGACGACGTTGATCACGCCGTTGACCGCGTTGGCGCCCCACAGCGTGGCCCCGGGCCCGCTGATCACTTCGATCCGGTCGACGTCGGCGAGAGGCACATCCTGCACGTCCCAGAACACCCCGGAGAACAACGGCGTGTACACCGTGCGCCCGTCGATCAGCACCAGGAGCTTGTTGGCGGTCGTGCCGTTGAAGCCACGCGCGCTGATCGCCCATTGGCGCGAATCGACTTGCGCCACCTGGAGGTTGGCGGCGAGCCGCAGGGCCTCCGGCAGACTCGACGCGCCGGAGCGGCGGATCTCCTCCTGCGTGATGACCTGGACGGCGGAGGCCGCCTGCGCGAGGCGCTCCGGGCGCCTGGAAACGGAGGTGATCTCTAGGTCCAACAGCTCTTCGATGGTCAGCCCCTTGAGCGCCTCCAGCGTGTCGGGCTGCTGCGCCGTGGCGGGCCGGGCGAGCGAGCCACTCATGATGGCCAAGAGCACCGACAGCGCGCGCAGGCACCTCATGCGATCCTCCGGGTGCAGGGGTTTCCGTCGCCGCTCACGGTGCCGCGTCCAGCGCCCGCCGGACCGCCCGCGCCAGCTCCTGGATGCCGTATGGTTTCGTGAGCACCCGCGCCGGCATCGAGTTCAGGGGCTCGAGGTGCGAGGTGCCGGGACTGTAGCCCGTGGTGAACAAAAACCGCACGACGGGGTGCCGCGCGTGGACCCGCTGGAACACCACCGTTCCAGGCGTCCCCGGCATCACGACGTCCAGCACGACGAGGGCAAAGGTGTCGCCCCGCTCCTCCAGCACGTCCAGCGCCTCGGTGCCGTTGGCCACGGCGATCACCTCGTACCCCAGCCGCCGCAGCAGCTTGGTGGTCGTGGCGCGGAGCGCGTCGTCGTCCTCGGCGAGCAAGATCCGTTCCGAGCCACCGATCAGTTCGCCCGCGTCGTCCGGCGCGAGGACCTCCGGCACCTCGGCGCGGAACGGGAAATAGATGCGGAAGGTCGTTCCTTTCCCCGGTTCGCTGTAGACGTGAATGAGCCCGCCGTGCTGTTTCACGATGCCGTACACGACCGCGAGGCCGAGCCCGGTGCCGCGCCCCATGGCCTTGGTCGTGAAGAACGGCTCGAAGATCCGCGCCTGGGTGGCCGCGTCCATTCCGATGCCGGTGTCGCTCACCGTGAGCCGCACGTAGTCGCCGGGCCGCGCCCAGGGATGCGTGGCGCAGAACTCCTCGTCGATGGTCACGCGCTCGGTCAGGATCGCGAGCTCCCCACCCCGGGGCATGGCGTCCCGGCCGTTGACGCAGAGGTTCATCAACACCTGCTCGAGCTGGCCGGGGTCGGCGAACACCGTGGTCGGATCCGGCGCCTGCTCGAGCACGAGCCGGATGTCCGCCCCGATGACCCGCGTGAGCATCTTGACCGTGCCGGCCGCGAGGCTGTTCACGTCGACGATCCGGGCTTCCAGTACCTGTTTGCGACCGAAGGCGAGCAACTGCCGCGTGAGGGCCGCGGCGCGATCGGCGTGCTCCAGGACTTCCGTCAGGTCGCCCCGCACCGGGGTGTCGGGCGGAAGGTCCAGCAGCGCGAGCTCGACGGTCGCCCGGATCGCCGCGAGCAGGTTGTTGAAGTCGTGCGCCACGCCGCCGGCGAGGGTGCCGACGGCTTCCATCTTCTGAGCGAGGCGGACCTGGTCTTCGAGCCGACGGCGCTCGGTGATATCCGTGGCGACGCCCAGAACGAGCGGGCGGTCGTGACTCGGCAGGCGGAGCGGCACCTTGACGGTCTGGAACCATCGGACCTGACCGGTGCGGGCGTCCGTCACGGGCTCCTCGGGAATCAGCTTCGGTTCCCCGCCCTCCGTCAGGGCACGGTCATCCCGCTTGCCGACGAGCGCTTCGACGGTCGTGTCGTAGATATCGGCGACCGCCTGATTGGCGAGCACGAAGCGACCCTCCCAGTCCTTGACGAAGATGAGGCTGGGGCTGAGGTCCACCACCGCTCGGAGAAACTCCCGCTGGGCACGGACTTCCTCCTCGGCGGCGCGGCGGGCGCGTTGCTGCTCCTCGCGAGCGCGCCGCTGCTCGAGGACGGCCAGCACGGCCGGCCCCAGGCGGGCGATGCGGTCCTTGAGCAGATAGTCGGCGGCACCGGCCTTCATGTACTCGACGGCGGTTTCCTCGTTCAGCGACCCGGTGACCAGAATGAACGGCACCCCCGCCGCGACGCGGCGGACCAGCTGGAGGGCGTCCCGCCCGCTGAACTGCGGCAGGTTGTGATCGGAGATGACGACGTCCGGCGCGAAGTCGCGCAGTGCCCGCTCGAAGTCCTCACGGTCCGTGGCGCGGTGCACGGCCACGTCCCGGTCGGCCTTGCGCAGCTCGCGTGCCAAGAGCTCGGCGTCGGACGGAACATCCTCGAGCAAGAGCACTCGCATCCCCATTCGCCACCCTTGGTCCGTGTATGGGTATGCTAGTCGGCACCAGCCGTGCAATGTGGCGCCGGCGCAACACCTTTAACGCCGCTTGATACTATCGGGCCGCGTGCCGCCCGCGGGAAGGGCGATAATGCGGCAGGAGGGGGCGTTTTTGCGACATCGCCGGATCACCGCGTGCTCCAGGACAAGACACGACGCTCCCGGCTGCTGGCCACCGCCAGCTCCAGCCCCCGCATGACGTCGAGCGCCTGCGCGGGCGTAACCGCCGGCTCCGCCGTGCCGAGGATCGCCTCGCGGATGTTCTCGTAATAGCGCGTGAAGGTCGAGGGAATCGTCGGGATCACGCGAGTCCCCTCGGCTGTCGTGAGCGTGCCGTACCGCTCCGCCGGCTCGACATCCCAGTCCGGCTCGTCGGGCGTGCGGCCGGATTTCAGCGCCTCCTCCTGGGGATCGAGGCCGTACTTGACGAACACGCCCTGCGTCCCGCGAACGGCGAAGGATGGCGCCACCGGCGCCGCCAGCATCGACGCCCGTAGCACCGCCCGCAACCGCGCGTAGTGGAGCGTGACGTCGAACGCGTCGTCCACCACGGCGCCGTCGCGCTCGATGCGGATATCGGCCGAGAGCGCCTGGGGGGTCCCGAACAGCAGCAGCGCCTGGTCGAGCAGGTGTGGCCCCAGGTCGAACCACACGCCGGACCCGGGTAGCGGCTCCTCGCGCCATGCCCCGGGCTTGAGCTCCGCACGGAACCGGTCGAAGTGCGCCTCGTAGCCCACGATACGGCCGAGTGTCCCGTCGGCCACGACCTGCTGCACGGTCGCGAAGTCGCCGGTGTAGCGCCGTTCCTGGTAGACGGCCAGGACGCGGCGTTGCGCCTTCGCGAGCCGGACGAGCTCTTCGGCTTCCGCCGTCGTCGTCGTGAAGGGCTTGTCCACGACGACGTGCCGCCCGGCCAGGAGGCATTGCTGCGCGATCGGGTGATGCGACGGGTTCGGCGTGGCGATGACGACCAGGTCAATCGGCCCGGTCAGCAACTCCTCGACGCTGCGGACGAAGGCGACATCGGGATAGCGCGGATCCGGCGCGCCGTGACGCTGGACGATGGTGGTGAGGCGGAGGCCTTGGACGGCGCGAATGACGGGGGCGTGGAACACCTTGCCCGCGAGACCGAATCCGACCAGGCCGACGGCGATCAATCGGCCGTCGCCGTGCTCACGGCACGACCGCCAACTCGATGGGGCGGGCGTCGGCCCGCCCCTGGTCGTCCACCGCCCGCACCATGAACGACCCCGGCGCCTCCGGCCTCCAGGCGAGGCTCCCGCCCGCCGGCGTCTTGCCCACGAAACTCCGCCCGACGAACCAGTAGACCTGCCGCATGCCGGCGCCGGCGGTGGCCTTCAGCGTGATGGTCTCCCGGCCCAGCCGTTTGGCGCGGAGCGAGTACACCACGCCCCGCAGCGGCGAGGTGATCTGCGGCGCGGGGCCTGCCGTGGCTGCGCCTGTACGGGCCTCGCATCGCGGGTCGACCGGTGGCGGAGCGCGGCGCGGCAGGCCCGCCTGCTGGAACAGCGTGAGCATGTCGGAGCCCCACATTTCGTAGACCACCCGATGCGTGGGCCCCGACGTGTACGGCGGGCAGGCGCGCAACCCCGTGCGGTCGTCGATCAAGAGCGCCTGGTGGAGCGTGCTCACGCGGATCGGCGACTTGCCGGGGATGAACCAGGTCGGCACGGTCCGCGGGCAGTCGGCGTTCGGCAGGTCCCCCGAGGCCGCGCACACGTCCACGACCGCGAGGTTCGGCGGGACGCTCCGCACCGGCTCCGCTTCGCGCTCCGCCGGGATCGGCGTCAGCGCGAGCGGCGTCGACTCGTTGAGGATCTCCGGACCGATGATCTCGGGCCGGCTCCAGACGAAGGGGCGGTCCCGCTGGTCCTGCGGAGTGCTCGGGTTGTCCACGGGAAGGACCCAGGCGCTGACATTCGGCTGGAGGTCCTTCTCGCCCACGTCGGCCGACGTCGTGATGATGAGAACCTGCTCGGGCTCGTAGCGCTCGTTGCGCACGAGGGCCAGCTCGGCGCTCTGCACCGCGAGACTGAAGAGGCCGGGGATCCGGACCCGTTGTTCGAGCGTCCGATCCGTGCCCGGGCCGCCGCGGCTGGAGCGGACGCCCGCATCCACGGTCACGCGCATCAGCGCGTCTCTGGCCGGGATCGCCAGGGGGTCGGAGAGCACCGACGCGCTCAGGCGCCGCTTGTCCGCCATCACGGTGAACGGGAGTGACCGGAGGCCGGACAGGAAGCCGCCGCCCGGCCCTTCCATGCGGAGGGACACCTGCCCGGCGAGCGACGCGGTGTCCACCGGGTGGCTGAACGTGAGCTTGAGTACCACCCGCTTGAGCTCGGGATCCACCGGATCCTGGTAGAACTCCGCCGACGAGACGGCGGCGGTGAACCGTGCGGTGGTGAAGTCGAACCGGTAGTCCTCGAGGGTCACCGTGGGGGCGACGAACCCCTTCCGGGCGAGCGCCACGCTGAACTTCTGGCCCACCGGCCAATCCTCGGCGGGGTCGAAGACGAGCTCGCGGTCGCCGGCCCAGCGCCAGGTCCCGGCGAACTGGGGCGAGACCTCGACGCCCGTCGTCAGGACTTTGCCCACGGTCTGGAGGGGGGCGACGGAAGACTCGAACCGCACCCGGAGGGGCTCGGGCTTCGGGTCGTCCACGGTGAGGTTGGTGGCGGCCGGCGCCATGACGTGGAAGGCGGTGCGCACGGGCCGGGGGCGATGCCGCCACAGCTGGACCGCGGTCACGAGCGCCACCAGGCCGAGCACGGCGGCGACGGC
>JBOHSV010000421.1:0-2153 GCA_050921735.1 Gemmatimonadales bacterium
CAGAAGGGCGACCCGCTGCAGCTCGAGACGCTGACGGGGGACATCGGGCTGGAGCGCATCATTCCGTCGCCCGAAGCGTCGAGCCCCGGCCTCGTGCTGAGCGGGTACACCGCGCGGTTCGTGGGCGACCGCCTGCACATCCTGGGGGAGACCGAGATCAGCTATCTCGCGTCGCTCGACGCCGCGGCCCGCCGGCGGACCCTCGAGCTGCTGTTCGGGTTCGAGCTCCCCGCCGTGATCATCACCAAGTCTCAGGACGTGCCGCCGGAGCTCATCGATATCGCGCGCGGCCGGGGCGTCCCCGTCATCCGCAGCCGTCTCAAGACGGCCGAGTTCTACCGCCGGCTGCGGCCGTTTCTGGACGAGGCCTTCGCGCCCACCACCACCGCGCACGGCTCGCTCGCCGACGTGTACGGCGTCGGCCTGCTGTTCACCGGCCGCTCGGGCATCGGCAAGAGCGAGTGCGTGCTCGATCTGGTCGAGCGCGGGCACCGCCTCGTCGCCGACGACGTGGTGCACGTCACCCGCCGCGGCAACGACGTGCTCATCGGGCGCGGACACGAGCTGTCGCACCACTACATGGAGATCCGCGGCATCGGCCTGATCGATATCCAGGCCCTGTTCGGCATCCGCGCGGTCCGCCAGCAGAAGCGCATCGAGGTCGTGGTGCAGCTCGAAGACTGGGACGCGGCGCGGGGCTACGACCGGACGGGCCTCGACGGCCAGCAGACGAGCCTGCTCGACGTCTCGCTGCCGCTCGTGAAGGTGCCGCTCAATCCCGGCAAGAACCTCACGGTGATCTGCGAGGTGGTGGCCATGAACCACCTGCTGCACTGGAGCGGCGTGGATTCGGCGCAACGCTTCAACGAGCGGCTGCTCGCCAAGATGCGGGAACGCCGGGAGCTGCGCGCCTACCTCGAGGAAGACAATGAGTGAGCCGCTGGTGGGGGTGATCGTGTCGCACGCGGCCGTCGCCCAGGCGCTCGTGGCCGCGGTCGTCGCGATCACCGGGGTGGAGGGGGCGCTCGTGCCGGTGTCGAACGAAGGGTGCGACTACGAGGCCCTGGCCCACCGGCTCGAGCGGGCGATCGCGGGGCGGCCCGTGGTCCTGTTCGTGGACCTCCCGGGCGGGTCCTGCCTCACGGGCGCGGCGCGCTACGCCCGCGGCCGCGACGACCTCGCCGTGGTCACCGGCGTGAACCTGGCCATGCTGCTCGACTTCGTGTTCCACCGCGAGACCACGCCCGCCGACGCCGCCCGCCGCGCCGCCGACGCGGGCGCGCGGGCGATCCGCGTTCCCGCCGCATGACCATCCGCCTGTTCCGCATCGACGATCGGTTGATTCACGGGCAGGTGGTCGTGGGGTGGGGCCAGCCCCTCGGCGTCGGGTTCATCGTGCTCGTGGACGACGAGGTGCGCGACAGCGAGTGGGAACAGGACCTCTATCGGATGGGGGTCGCGCCCGAGATCGACGTGGTGTTCGCGTCGGCCCAGGAGGCCGCCGCCCGCCTCGCCGAGTGGGAGCGCGACCCGCGCGCGGGCATCCTCCTCACCGGCGACATCGATACCATGGTCGCCGTGTGCGCCGACTCGCACGGCGTGACGCGCGTGAACATCGGCGGCCTGCACCACCGGCCGGGACGGCGCGAGCGGCTCCGGTACGTGTACCTCACCGACGACGAGGCGGCCAGGCTGCGCCGGCTGGCGGCCGCCGGCGTCGAGGTCACCGCCCAGGACGTGCCTACCGCCCGGGCGGTGCCGCTCGCGGAGTTCGCATGAGCCCCTGGACCGAGGCCGCGCTGCTCGCCTGGGGCACGCTCGTCGGCCTCGACCTGGTGAGCGTGCCGCAGATGATGATCGCGCGGCCCCTGGTCGCCGGCACGGTCGCCGGCGGGCTCCTGGGCAACCTGCCCGCGGGCCTGCTGCTCGGCGTCGTGTTCGAGCTGTACCAATACGACATCCTGCCCGTCGGCGCGGTGCGGTACCCCGAGTACGGACCCGCGACGGTCGCGGCGGTGAGCGCCGCCGACCTGGCAGGCGGCCCGACGGGGCTGGGCCTGGGCGGCCTGGTGGGCCTGGTGACCGCGCTTGCGGGCGGGCTGAGCCTCCATGTGCTGCGGCGGGCCAACGCGCGCGCCGTCCACGCGGCCGAC
>JBOHSV010000422.1:0-4947 GCA_050921735.1 Gemmatimonadales bacterium
CCGGCGCACACTGCGCGCACAGCACGCCGCCCTCCGCCGCGCTGAAGGCCACGGCCCCCCCGCCGTTCGGCTCGACCGGCGCACCGTCCTTGACGCAGGTCGCGAGCGACGGCTCGAACCCGAGCGCGCCGAGCAGGACCCAGAGCCACCGCACGGCCACGGCGTCCGCGGTATCGGGCGCGGCGCGCTCGAGCGCCGCGATCCCGGCCACGAGGGCGTCGTACGCCGCCGGCAGCGCGGACGGCGGGGCCATCTTCAGCTGGACCTGGGCGAGCGCCGTCGCACCGGCGAACCGGCCGAGCTCGCGCGCCAGCCCGCGGTGCAGGTCGCCGACGTCGAACGCCGAGAGGGTTTGCAGGTCGCGCGTGTCCCGGTGATAGATCTCGGCCGTGCCCTCGCTCAGCAGCTCGAGCCCCGCGCCGAAACGGCTCTTGGGCCGGAGGGCGCCCTTGGCGATCCCGCTCTGGACCCCGAGGTCGCGCGTGGCCAGGCGAACGATCTTCGACGTCTCGCTGTAGCGGTAGGTCTGCAGCACGACGGCCGGCGTGGCGAGCGGGGCCATGCGGGAAACCTAACTCACCCGCCGGCCAGAACCGCCGCGCCGGGACACGCGCCCACCGGGACCGTCTCGAGCACTCGGTAGTCCGGCGGCGCGCTCAGGACATGCACGACGCCCGGTGCCCCACCGCACCCGCGCGCGGCGACGGCGTACACCCGCCCGCGCGGATCCAGCGCCAGGGCGTCCACCCCGTCTCCTTCCGGCCTGACTCCCGCCCCCGGTCCCCGCACGAGCGACCGCGTGGCCGTGTTCGCTTCGAGGATGCCGTGGGTGGGGGAAGCGATCAGGAGCCGGCCGGTCGGATGATAGACGGCGGGACCCGGCGCCTCGCCCAGGCCGTTGATGACCGCCACCTCGGCGTGCGTGGCGGGATCCACCACGGACAGGCGGCCGTCCGCCCGCCCGGGCTCCCCCTGGCTCACCACGTACACGAACCCGTCGTCGCCCACGACGATGTGTCGGGGGTTCGTGCCCGTCAGCGCGATCGAGTCCGCCACCACGAACGGGCCGGCCGGCGTGAGCCCCGTGAGCCACCCCGGCCCGGTGGCGGTGCCGCCCGTCCGGTTGGCGTTCACGACGAACACCTGCGGATCCGCGAAGGCCAGCGCCCACGGATGGACGCCCACCGCGACCGACGCCGTATCGCCCGTCGCGAGGTCGAGGTGCGTCACCGAATTGAGCAGCGGGTTCGCTACCCACGCCGTCGAGTCGCTGTCGAACACGACGCCCGTGGCGCCCGATCCGGTGGCGAGGGGGAACACCGTGCCGGGCGCGCCGGTCGTGGCCACCTGCACCGCGTCGGCGTCGCCGAGCGTGATGAGCAGCGTCGACCCGCGCGCCGCCATGCTCGTGAGCGTCCCGGGCGCGACGTCGAACGTCGTGGTCTCGAGGCGCGTCGCGTCGATCAGGGTCAGGTCGCCGCTGCCCGCGTTGAGCACGACGACCGCGAGGCCCACCGCGGTGTCCTGCTCGAGCGCGTCGCTGCACCCGGCGAGGGCGGCGAGCACGACCCAAAGGCGTTGCGCGTGGCGCGTGGCGCGTGGCGACCGAGTCATGTTCCGAGGGTGATCCTTGCCCCAAATAATAGAGTCCTGCCACGCGGCGGGAAATTGGCGATCTGACGCCCGTCGTCGTCGGTGACGTTTTCGACGCGGAGGGTGAGGACCAGCTCTGGGCCCGCGCTGCGGCTTCCGAAGGCCACCCACTCCGCCGCGGCGTCGAAGCCGGCGCTCGGGCCCAGGGTCACGCGGCGGTCGCCCGGGGCGCGCGAGAAATCGAGGTCGTCGCGCGCGCCCACGAGCCGGGCGTCCAGCGTCACGAAGGTCCGCTCACCAGGCGAGACCCGAACGTGGCCGCTGAGCGCGTGGGCGGGCCGCCGGAGCAACGAGGCGCCAGCGACGAACAGGCCGTCCGGACCGCCGTCGAGACCGGCGTCGAGCACGCGCGTGTCGAGGTAGGCATAGCCCAGGCCGGCCGTGACGCCCGCGCCGAGGGCGGCCTCGAGCGAGAGCTCCACGCCCTCCGCCCGGGCACCGGCCACGTTGAAGTAGTTGACCGAGTCCGGCGGCACGGGCGTGAACGTGAACTCGATCAGGTCGCGGAACCGCTGGCGGAAGTACGTCGCGGCGAGCGTCACGCCGTGCACCTGGTGCTCCAGACCGGCCTCCCAGCTCGCGGACCGCTCGGGATCGAGATCCGGATTTCCCCGAACGAAGCCGCGCGCGAAGTTCTCGAAGAACGTCGGCTCCTTGAAGCCGGTGCCGGCCGCGGCGCGCAGCCGTGTGGCGTCGTCCAGGCGCCAGACCGCGCCCACCCGCCAGGTGGCATGGCCGCCGAACTGGGAGTTGTCCTCGACCCGCACGCCCACGTTTGCCGTCACCGCCGGGCCCAGGCCCAGCATGGCCTGCGCGTAGGCCGCCCGGTTCCAGCGCCCGACGTCGATCGAGTCGGGGAACGAGCCGAACGACGCCTCGAACAGACTGCGCCCATGTTGGCGCTCGTCCTCGTACTCGACGCCCAGCGAGAGCATGGTTCCCGCGCCGCCCCGCCAGCTCACCAGGGCGCCGGCGCTCGCCCGCCGGACCAGGTCCCCGCTCTGGAACCGGCCGTCTTCACCCGGCGAATCGGGCTCGTCCAGGAAACCCGCGCGTTGCTCGCGCCACGTGGCCAGCGCCCGCACGTCCACGCCTGCGCCCAGCAGCCGGTGGAGTGAGAGACTGGCCGCGGGTCCCCGCCCGGTCGAGACCTGATTCGAGTCGACGGGCCGCCCCGCCCCGTCGGTCGGAAAGTGATAGACGTTGTCGCCGTACCGATACGCGAGGCCCACCTCGGAGCGGGCGTCGGGCGCCACGCGCAGGCGCCCGCTCACCGTCGTATTGCGATAGCCGTTGTTGTACGCATAGAGCCCGTCGGACCCGAACCGGGACAGCGCGGCGCTGTAGCCGACCAGCCGCGTGCCGCCGGCCACCTGCGCCGCCAGGTCCGTCGTGCCGTAGGTCCCGGCCCGGGCCTCGGCCTCGACCCGCGGGGCGCCCGTGCCCGCCCGCGTGAAGATCTGGACCACCCCGGTCACGGCGTCCGAGCCGTACAGCACGCTGGCGGGGCCGTTCAGCACCTCGATCCGGTCCACGTTGTCGAGCGTGAGGTCGGCGAAATCGAAGGCCCCGCCGGGCTGGTTGAGCGGGACGCCATCGAGCAGCACCTTCACGTAGTCGCTCTCCCCGCCCCGGAGGAACAGCGCCGTCTGACCGCCGAAGCTTCCGGTCTCGACCACCGTCGCACCGGGCACGGCGCGCAGCGCCTGCGCCACCGTCGTCAGGCCCCGGGCGCGCAGCTCGGCCCCGCGCAGCACGGTGACCGCCGAGGCGACGGCGCCGGCCGAAACGGGCACCCGCGTCGCGGTCACCACCACCGGCTCCAGCGTCACCGTATCGCCCTGCGGCTGCGCCGCGCGGGGGGCGAGCAGCACCGGCGCGAGAACGAACCAGCCGATCCGATTCACGATGGGTTCCTCCGGAGGGGGATGACCTGGGGCCGACCCTCGAACCGCTCGATGGCGACGGGCCAGGCGAACACGCGCTCGACGGTCTCCCGGGTCAGGACCTCCGCCGGCGCCCCGGTCCCGGCGGGGCGGCCCTCGGACAGCAGCAGGACGCGGTCGGCGAAGCGCGCGGCGAGGTTCACGTGATGGGTGATCATGACGACGGCGAGGCCCGAGCGGTCCACCAGGCCGCGCACCAGCTCGAACAGCTCCATCTCGTGCCGCACGTCCAGCGAGACGCCCGGCTCGTCGAGCATCAGCAGCCGCGGGGCCTGCGCCAGCGCCCGGGCGAGCCGCACGCGCTGGTACTCGCCGCCCGAGAGCGTCCAGAGCCAGCGATCGGCGAGCGGCCGGACGTCGCAGGCGTCGAGCGCCCGGTCCACCGCGGCGTGATCCGCGGGGCGGTCCGCGCCCCACAGCGAGAGGTGGGGGTAGCGGCCCAGGAGCACCGTCTCCCGCACGCGCTGGGGGAACAGGTTGTCCTCGCGCTGCGGCACAACGCCCACCAGACGCGCCAGCTCGCGGCGCGGCCAGCTCCGCGCCGGGCGTCCGAGGATTTGGGCCGCGCCGGACGCGGGCGTGACGGCCCCCAGCGCGGCGCGCAGCAGCGTGGTCTTGCCGCTCCCGTTCGGGCCCAGCACGGCGTGGAACTCGCCCGCCCGCACGTCGAGCGACACGCCGCTGACGGCATCCCGCGCCGCCCCGGCGTAGCGGGCGGTCACGCCGTCGACCGAGAGGATCAGGCGATCGTCCATCGGCGCAGGAGGGTCACGAACAGGGGGACGCCGATGAGGGCTGTGACGATCCCCACGGGCAGCTCGCGCGGCGCGACCGCCGTGCGCGCCAGGGTGTCGGCCAGGACCAGGAGCGTCCCCCCGCCCAGGAACGCGACCGGCAGGAGCGCGCGGTGCCGGTGGCCCCAGAGCAGGCGTGCGATGTGCGGCACGATGAGCCCCACGAACCCGATCACGCCCGAGACCGCGACCGCCGCGGCCGTGAGCAGGGACGCCGCGACGTAGACGCGGCGCTTGACCATCTCGACGTCCGCGCCCAGGTAGCGCGCCGGCTCCTCGCCCAGCGCCATGAGGTCGAGCGGGCGCGCGGCGGCCGCGATGACGGCGAGCGGCAGCGGGACGTAGACCGCGAGCACCAGCACCGTGTCCCACGACGCGGCGGACAACCCGCCCCACAGCCACAGGAACGCGTTGCGCAGCGCCGCCGCCTCGGCGAGCGACACGATGGCGGTGGTGATCGCGGCGGCGAAAGCGCCCACGGCGACGCCGCCGAGCAGGAGGATGCGGGGATCGAGCGCCGCGCCGCCGACGAGCCCCAGGCGGTAGACCAGCAC
>JBOHSV010000423.1:0-11774 GCA_050921735.1 Gemmatimonadales bacterium
CCTGCGACGTGGCCGACGCCGCCCAGGTCGAGCGCGCCGTCGCCCGGGTCCGGCGCGAGCTCGGCACGCCCGACATCGTCGTGAACAATGCCGGGATGTTCTTCATCAAGCGGCTGGAAGACACGAGCCCCGACGAGTTCGCGCGCACCCTCGCGGTGAATCTCGTGGGATCGTTCCTCGTCGCGCGGGCCGTGATCCCCCACCTCGTGGCGCAGGGGGCCGGGCATCTCGTCACGATCGGCAGCGTGTCCGACCACGTCGCGTTCACCGGCTCCGCCGCCTACGCCGCGAGCAAGTTCGGCGTGCGCGGCATGCACGAGGTCATCCGGGCGGAGCTGTCCCGAACCGGCGTCCGCACCACGCTCGTTTCCCCCGGCCCGGTCGACACGGACATCTGGGACGCCGTGGACCCCGACTCGAAGCCCGGATTCACCAAGCGGGCGGACATGATGCGCGCCGAGGACGTCGCGGAGGCGGTGGTGTTCGCCGTCACGCGGCCGTCGCGGGTGGACGTGACGGAAATCCGCCTGATGCCGACCGTCTACGCGCCGAGGGGGTAGCGCTCCCCCGTGCACATCGAGTTGACGGAGATGCTGCGCTGCCCCGAGCCGCACGAGTCGGCGCCCCTCGTGCTCTCGACGGGCGAAATGGTGGGCCGGATGGTGCGCAAGGGCGTGGTGGGATGCCCGGTGTGCCAGCGGGAATATCCGATCGTGGACGGGATCGTGGACTTCACGGGGAGCGGGGAGCGGGGAGCGGTCAGGGCGGATGCGCACCCGGACCCACCGCTCCCCGCTCCCCGCTCCCCGGACTACGCGCAGACCCTCCAGGCGTTGCTCGACCTGTCCGGACCCGGCGGCATCGTCGTTCTCGTCGGGACCGCCGCGCGCTATGCGGAAGCGCTCGCCGCGCTGATGGGCGGCGTCCACTTCGCCGGCGTGAACGCGCCGTCCGGCGTCGAGGAGCGTCCGGTCCTGAGCCTGCTCCGGGCCGGCTCGCAGGTGCCGCTGCGTGACGCCATGGCGCGGGGCGTGGTGCTGGGCCGCGACGTCCCGGGGGACCCCTGGCTGGTCGAGGCGGTGCGCGTGCTGCTGCGGGGCCGCCGCCTGGTGGTGGAGGACGAGCGCGTCGCGCCGCCCGGCATGCGGGCGCTGGCGCGGGCTGAGGGCCTCTGGGTGGGCGAGAAGCGCTAGCCGTCGAGCGTGGCGCCGAGCGCGTCCGCGTCGGCGTACGCCCGGTCGATCGCGGCTTGATGCTTCCGCTCCACCACGCGGCGCTTCACCTTGAGCGTGGGGGTCAGGTCGCCGCCCTCGATCGTGAAATCCTGTTCCAGCAGCAGGACTTTCTTGGGCATCTCGAACTTGGCCAGGTCGCGGCACGCGCCCATCACTTCCCGCTCCACCTTGGCCTGCACGTCGGCCAGGCCGATCAGTTCCGCGCGGGTGCGATAGGCCAGGTTCCGCTCCCCGGCCCACCGCTCCAGGTTCTGGAAGTCGGGCACGACGAGCATGATCGGAAACTTGCGGCGGTCGCCGAGCATCACCGCGTTGGCGACGAACTTGTTCAACTTCACCAGGTTCTCGATCGGCTGGGGTGCGATGTTCTTGCCGGCCGCGGTGACGAGGAGGTCTTTCTTGCGGTCGGTGATTCGGAGGTAGCCGTCGGCGTCGAGCTCGCCGATGTCGCCGGTGTGGAACCAGCCGTCGGCGTCGAGGGCCTCGCGCGTGACCTCGGGCTTGTGGTAATAGCCCTGCATGATGCCGGGTCCCCGGGCGACGATCTCGCCGTCGGGCGCGACGCGCAGCTGGACGCCGGGGATCGCTTTCCCGACGGTGCCGACCTTGATGCGCTCGAGGGGATTGATGGTGAGGACGGGGGAGGTCTCGGTGAGGCCGTACCCCTCGGCGATCGGGAGCCCCGCCCCGTAGAAGAATCTCGCGATCTCGGCCGACAGCGGGGCACCGCCCGAGATGAAGAACCGGACCCGCCCGCCGGTGCGCCGCTTCAGCTTCGAGAAGACGAGCGCGTCGGCGACCTTTCGCTTCAGCGCCAGACCCGCCGGGACCGGGACGCCGGCGAGTGCGTGCGTCGCCCACTCCTCGCCCACGCGCTTGGCCCACGAGAAGATCTGCTTCTTCAGCGCGCCGCCGGCCAGCGCGTTCTCCAGCACGCGGGCGTACACCTTCTCGTACAGGCGCGGCACCGAAAGCACCACCGTCGGCCGCACCTCCCGGAGATTCTGCGCCACCGTGTCGAACGATTCCGCATAATTGATCACGACGCCCGACTGGAACATGGCATAATCCACCATCCGCTCGTACACGTGCGAGAGCGGCAGCATCGAGAGACACTCGTCCTGGTCCGTGACCCGCATGACCTGGAGCGCCGCCTGCACGTTCGACCAGAGATTGTTGTGCGACAGCATCACCCCCTTGGGATCGCCGGTGGTACCGGACGTGTAGATGATGGTCGCGAGCTGGTCCGGGGTGACCTGCAGGGCGTCCTGGCGGAATCCCGGGTGCCGATCCACCGCCGCCCGGCCGCGCTGTTCCAGCTCGGCGAGCGCGAGCACGCCGTCCCGCGCCGCGGCGGGGTCGAACACGATCACGTGCCGCAGCGCCGCGAGCCCGGCGCGCACCTCCAGCACCTTGGCGAGCTGCTCGGCGCTGGAGCACAACGCGGCCACGGCACCCGAATCGCGCAGGATGTATTCGGCCTGCCGGGCCGGCAGGGTGGGGTAGATGGGGACGTCGGCCGCGCGGGCACACAGGCAGGCGTAATCCGCCAGCGCCCACTCGGGGCGGTTCTCCGACAGGATCGCCACGCGGTCGCCGGGCTGGACCCCCAGCTCCCGCAGGCCCAGGGCCACCGCCCGCACCCGCTGCTCGACCTCGCGGTGCGTCAGCGCCACCCACCGGGCGTCGACCTTCGAGCGCAGCGCGGCCGGATGTTTCCTCGCGGCGAATCGGTCGACGGCGTCGAAGAACAGCTGCGTCAAGGTGCCCGTCTTCATGGGCGGAACTCCACGACGAAGGTGACCGCGTCCGGCACCGGCGTGCCGTCGCGCTGCGCGGCGCTCGCCGTCACCCGCACGGAATCGGGCGGCGCGCCGGCGTCGAGTCGGACCTGCACCGCGGCCAGGCCACCCGTGTTGGTGAAGATCGTGTCGTTCGGCACCAAGGTGACCGTCGCGCCGGCGCTCGGGAAGACGAGGAGGGCATAGGTGACGCGGCGCCGCACCAGGGTCTGCGCCTCCGTGAGGCCCGCCGGCATCGTGGCGAACACCCGGACGCGGAGGGAGTCGGACAGCGCGCCGCTGGTCGAGCCGGTAACGGTGTCGCGCACGGCGCCGTCGGCCCTGATCGAGTCGAGCGGCGGCTGCACGACGAGCGTGACCGGGTTCGAGGGCAGCCGGCCGACCCGCGCCTGGATGCGGCCCGTGCCGACGGTTTTCCCCACGGCTGCCCCCGTCTCGCTGTCCACCAGCGCGACGACGGCGGTGTCCAGGGCGCCCCAGTAGACCGTCGCGGCGACCGAATCGCCGCGGCCGTTGAGCGGCCGGGCGTGCGGGTCGAGCGTGTCGTCGACCTGCAGGAACCCGCTGTCGGGGAGCACGATCTCGATGGCCACGACCGAGTCGAGATCGGGTCCGAGCTGGCTGCAGGCGAGCGCCGCGCCGAGCACGGCCGCGGCGCGCGCGCCACCGTTCAGGGCGCCTCCTGCACTCGGCCGGTCTGCGGAGTGGGGGCGCCGAGCTCGCGCAACGCCTCGGTGGCGTGTTCGACCCACTTCTGGGCGTCGGGGCCGCGGGGCGGGTTTCCCAGGAACGCCTTCAGGTGTTGCGTTGCGCCGTCGGGGTCGCCCCGCTTCAGCAGCAGGAACGCCAGGCCGTAGTGCGCCCCGGCCAGGCTGGTGTCCAGCTCCAGCGCCCGGCGGTAGTGCCGGATCGCCTCGTCGAAGCGCCGCGTCTTGGTGAACGCGATCGCCATGTTCTGGAGGATGCGGGCGTCGGTGGGGTGATCGCGCAACGCGAGGCGGTACGACGTGAGGGCCGCGTCGTAGTCACCCTGGCGCTCGAGCGCGAGCGCCTCGTTGAGATAGTCGAGACGCTGGGGTTTGAGGTCGTCGTCCGACGAGCCGCCGAAGAGGCGGCGCCAGAAACCCATGCGCCGAAAATAGCTTGCGGCTGCCGGGATGTGCAATGTAGCTTCCCGGTCCATGCGCGCCCGTCCCCGAATGCCCGCCGCCCCCCGGACGCGTCCCGGCCGCCAGGCGCCGCACGGCGTGATGCAGGTGGACTGGGCGTTTTTCGGTGAGCTGTGCCGCGCGCTCGCGCTCAAGATCTTCCGGGAGTACGACCCCGAGCTGGTGATCGGCATCGCCAAGGCCGGCGTCATCCCCGGCGCCGTGGTGGCGAGCATCCTGCAGCGCGATTTCGCCTCCATGACCATCACGCGGAGCCGCGACGGCGCCGCGCCCGCCGTGCTCGCCGGGCCGCCGCGGCTCGTCACCGGCAAGCGGGTACTGCTGGTGGACGAGACCTGCGAGTCGGGCGAGACGATGCGGCTCGCGCTGGCCGCGGTGCGCGACTTGCGCCCCGCCGCCGTCAAGACGGCCGTGTCGTTCCGCACGGGCGCCTACGCGCCCGACTTCCACGCGCTCGAGACCGAGAGCTTCATCATCCTGCCCTGGGACCGCGAAGTGATCGTGGACGGCGAGATCGTGATGCGGCCGGACTACGCGGAGAAGCTGCGGGACCTCGGGGCTTGAAGGATCGCCTCGCGGACGCGCTCGGTCACGCGCGCTCGGACTACACCGAAATCCGCCTCGAACGCACCTGGAGCTCCGCGGTCACCTTTCGCGGCCGCCGGCTCGACAGCGCGCTGGTCGGCGAGGACCAGGGCGGCCTTGTCCGCGCCTTGAACCATGGATGCGGCTGGGGGATTGCGTCGTTCACGTCGCTCGACCGCCTTCCCGAGATGGTGCGCCGGGCGGACGAGATGTCGCGCGCCATGCGCGTGGCCGAGCCGATCCGGCTCGCCGAGGCGACCCCCGCGCGGGCCGAGGTCGCCCTCGACCTCGACGGGGACGTGCGGGGCGTGCCGCTCGCCGAGAAGAAGCGCCTGCTCGAGGCGTACAACGGCGCGATGCTGGCCGTGAGCGGCGACGTCGTCGACACCCAGGCCGCCTATCATGACGAGGTCACGGAGTACTGGTACGCCAACTCGGAGGGCACGCTGCTCTACGAGCTGCGGCCGGAGGTGGTGGTCTCGGGCACCGCCGTGGCGCGGCGCGACGGGACGATCGAGAGGGGCCTGGAGTCGGTGGGGCTGCGCCGCGGATGGCACAGCGTGCAGCAGCTCGCCGGAGGGTTCCGCGCGGCCGCCGAGCGCGCCGTGGCCCTGCTGGACGCGCCGCGCGTCCGGGGCGGGGCGTATCCCGTGATTCTCGACCCCGAGCTCGCCGGCGTCTTCATTCACGAGGCGTTCGGGCACCTGTCCGAGGCCGACTTCGTGTACGAGAATCCCGGGGCGCGCGCGATGATGACGCTGGGCCGGCGCTTCGGGAAGCCGGTGCTCACCGTGGGCGATCACGGCGGCGCTCCCGGCCTGCGCGGCACCCTGCCGTTCGACGACGAGGGGGTCCCCACGCAGGACACGGCGCTCATCCGCGAAGGGGTCCTGGTCGGTCGCCTGCATTCCCGCGAGACGGCGGCCGCCCTGGGGGAACGCCCCACCGGCAACGCGCGCGCCATCTCGTTCCGGCACGCGCCCATCGTGCGGATGACGAACACCTATATCGGCAACGGGCGGGGGACGTTCGACGATCTCGTGGGGGACATCACGCTCGGCGTCTACGCCTGCGGCGCCTTCGGCGGCCAGACGATGCTCGAGAACTTCTCGTTCACCGCCGCGTACGGGCGCATGATCCGCGACGGTCGCGTGGCCGAGCTGGTCAAGGACGTCGTGCTCGCGGGCAACCTGTTTCAGACGCTCGACCGGATCGAGCGCATCGCCGGCGACTTCCGCTGGCATCAGATGGGCGGGGGGTGCGGCAAGGGCGGCCAGTTCCCTCTGCCGGTGACCGAGGGCGCTCCCCACGTGCGGATCGAGCGAGCCCTGATCGGCGGCGACGTCCCGGCGTGATCGCCCGCGTGCTCGACCGGGCGGCACGCGGCGGGCGGGCCGCGGACGCCCTGTGGCGGCGCGCCGAGCGGACCGGCGTGGTGTTCGAGGCCGGACGCCTGAAGTCCGCCGGCACGAGCGAAGAGACGGGCGTCAACCTGCGCGTGATCCATGAGGGCCGCGTCGGCGTGGCCGGTACCACGGCGACGGCCGATGCCGACCTGGATGCGCTCGTGGCCCGTGCCCTGGCCTCCGCCGAGCTGGGCGAGCCGCTGGACTTCGCGTTCCCCGCCCGGTGCCCCCTCCCCGCGGTGCACACCTACGCGCCCGCCGCGGCGGAGGCGCCACTGCATCGCCTGGTCGCGCTGGGCCGCGACCTCGTGCAGCGCCTCACCCGCGACGGCTGCCAGGTCAACGTCGCCGTCGAGCGCGCGGTCGGCGACACGGCGGTCGAGAACACGGCGGGCGCGGCCGGTGGCTACCGGGCCAGCGCGGTCTCGGTGTCGGCGGACGTGACGCGCATCGCCGGCGACGACGTCCTGATGGTGTACGACGCCCACCTCGGCGCCGAGCTGCCGACGGCGGCCGAGGTCGAGGCCCTGGCGCATTCCGTCGTGACGCGTCTCGACCTGGCCCTGCGGGTGGTCGACCCGCCCGAGGGCCCGCTGCCGGTCGTCTTCACGCCGGCCGGCCTGGCCGCCATCCTCCTCCCCCTCGAGCAGGCGCTGTCGGGCAAAAGCGTGCTGCAGGGCGTATCGCCGCTGGGGCACCGCCGGGGCGAGACCGCGTTCGACGCGCGGCTGTCCGTCACCGACGATCCGCTGGTGCCGGCGCGCGCGGGCTCGCGGCCGGTGGACGACGAGGCCGTACCGTCGGCCGTCACGGCGCTGATCGAGCGCGGCACCGTGCGCGCCTTCGCCTACGACCTCGAAACCGCCGCCCGTGCCGGTGCCGCCTCCACCGGCCACGGACACCGCGGGATCTTCGGCAAGCCGCGGATCGGGTATACCAATCTGGTGGTCGGTAACGGGCCCGGCGCCGCGCAACGGAAAACGGGAAACGTGCAACGGGTGGGGGGCGGGTTGTTGGAGGGGATTACGGACGGTTTGCTTGTCGACGATCTCATCGGCGTGGGGCAGGGGAACTTCATCGGCGGCGCGTTCAGCCACCCGGTGGGCCTCGCCTATCGCGTCCGACGGGGCGAGATCGTGGGGCGCGTGAAGGACGCCGCCGTCGCGGGCGCTGTCTACGAGCTCCTGAAGCGGATCGGCGGGTGGGGCGACGATGGCCGGTGGGTCGGCTCCCGGTGGTCGGCCTCGCTCCTCCTCGAAGGCGTCAGCGTCGCCCGGCGCTGACCGGGCGTCGCGCGAGCGTCAAGCGCTCAGCGCCTCCTCGTAGGTGCGGCCCGCGCTCATCGCCTCGTACACCCGCTGCAGGGTGGCGGGGCTCGCGGAGAGAAAGCGGCACCGCCCGTCGCTGCGGCTGCGGCACTCGACTTCCATGACGGCCACGGCCTCGCCCGCCAGGCGGCCCAGGAAGTCGGCCAGGAGGCCGGCGGAAAAGAAGCACATGGGGATGTCGGCGGTGCCGGCCTCGGCTTCGGCCCAATCGAGCGAGTCGACCGCGAGGGCCGCGCCCGGGAGGGGAGTGATCGTGAGGGTCCCCCAGCCCGCGGCATGGAAGAAGTCGGACAGCACGTCGTTGAGATCGGCGGCGTCGAGCTGGTCGGGGCCCGGCAGGCCCCGCGTGGCTCCCAGCCACTCGCGGAACGCCCCGAAGACGTCCTCCCCGGAGGCGTAGCCGGTTTCCTGGAGAATCGCGATGGCCTGGTCGGGAGCGTGGCCCAGCAGGCTCTGGCGCAGCGCGCGCAGGGTGCCGCGCCCGAGGCTCAGCCCGTTGGTCGTCATGGTCGGCGAGCCAAGTTAAGGCGTGGAGTGCGCGCGCCGCAACAGTTCGGCTTCGTCGATGACCGGGATCCCCAGGGCCTTCGCGCGCTCCAGCTTGGAGCCGGCATCCGCCCCCACGACGACGGCGGTGGTCTTTTTCGACACGCTGTCGGTCACGTGCCCGCCCGCGGCGCGGATCAGGTCGGCCGCCTCGTCGCGCGACAGGCCGGGGAGCGTGCCCGTGATCACGTACGTCTGGCCGGCGAGGGGGCCCGCCGCGGCGCCCCCCCCGGCCGGCTCCGTCATGTTGACGCCGAGCCGCTTGAGGCGCTCGATCAGGCGCCGGTTGCGGGGCTCGGCAAAGAACCCCGTCACGGCTTCGGCGATCGCGGGTCCGATGCCGCGGATGGCGTTGATGGCATCGGCCGAGGCTCGGGCCAGCGCCTCCATCGTCCCGAACTGCCGGGCGAGGAGGCGGGCCCCCTGCTGCCCCACGTGGCGGATCCCCAACGCGAACAGCAGGGTGGCGAGCGGCCGCTCCCTGGACGCGTCGATCGCGGCGAGCAGCTGCTGCGCGGATTTCTCCGCGAAGCCATCCAGGGTGAGGAGCCGCGCGAGGTCGAGCGTGTCGCGGTCGTAGAGGTCCGCGACGTTTTCGATGACGCCCCCGTCGAGCAGCGCCCGGACACGCTCGTAGCCCAGGCCGCGGATGTCCATCGCGCCGCGCGACGAGAAGTGCACGATGCCCTCGAGCACGCGGCCCGGGCACGAGATGTTGGGGCAGTAGGTCATCACCTCGTCCTGGGGGCGCTCGGCCTTCGAGCCGCACACCGGACACGTGCCCGGCATCCGGAACCGCTTCTCCTCACCGGTGCGCCGGTCGCGCACCGGGCCCAGGACCTGCGGGATGACCTCGCCCGCGCGCGTCACCTCCACCCAGTCGCCGATCCGAATGTCCTTGGCGGCGATGAGGTCCGCGTTGTGCAGCGTGGCGTTCGACACGGTCACGCCGCCGATCTCGACCGGCTCGAGCACGGCATAGGGGTTGAGCGCGCCGGTGCGGCCGACGTTGATCCGGATGTCGAGCAGTCTGGTGACCTGCACCTCGGGCGCGAACTTGCGCGCGATGGCCCAGCGGGGCTCGCGGTCACCCACGGTCCCCAGCTCGCTCCACAGCGCCCGCCGGTCGACCTTGACGACGATCCCGTCGGCGGCGTAGTCCAGGGTGGGGAGCAGGGGCTGGAGCTCCGCGATGGCCGCGCCGGCCGCCGCCAGGTCCGGGACGGTCCGGTGATGGGGCTCCACCGGGAAGCCCCAGGTGCCGAGCAGGCCGAGCAGCTCGTGCTGGGTGTCGACGGGGAGGCCTCGACCCGGCACCTCGACGTGGAAACAGAAAATGCGCAGCCGCCGGGCGCGGGTGATGCGGGGGTCGAGCTGGCGCAGCGCGCCGGCGGCGGCGTTGCGCGGATTGGCGAACGCCGGCTCGCCCGCGCGCTGGCGCTCGGCATTGAGCTGGACGAAGCGGGAGCGGGACAGGTACACCTCGCCCCGCACTTCCATTCTCTTGGGCCACCCCTTGGCCTGGAGCCGGAGGGGCAGGTTCAGCACGGTCCGCAGGTTGGGGGTCACGTCCTCGCCGACGACGCCGTTGCCGCGCGTCGCGCCGCGCACCAGCACGCCGTCCTCGTAGGTGAGACTGACGGCGGCGCCGTCGATCTTCACCTCCAGCGTGTACCCCGCCGTGCGGGCCTCCGGCACGAGGCGCGCGTTCCGATCCTCCCACAGGCGCAGCTCGTCGTCGTCGAAGGCATTCGCGAGCGAGCGCATGGGCACCAGGTGGCGGTGCTTCGCGAAGCCGGTGGACGGCTCGGCGCCGACGCGGAGGGTGGGGGAGTCGGGAGTGCGCAGCTCGGGGTGGGCGGCCTCGAGGGCCTGCAGCTCGCGGAACAGCCGGTCGTACTCGGCGTCCGAGATTTCCGGGCGATCGAGGACGTAGTACGCGGAGTTGGCGCGCTCGAGCAGCCGCCGCAGCTCGGCGGTCCGCGCGGCGAGCGCCTTCACCGGCCTTTGGCTTCTTCCTGAATCACGGCCATGGCGACGCCCACCAGGCGGTCGAGCTCCTCCGCGCTGGCGCGCGGCAGCAGGCCTTCGGCCCACGCGCCCTCGCGCCGCCCGAACGTGTCCAGCAGGCGGCGCAGGAACGCCAGCAGGGCGACGCGCTCGAGCTCCATGCGGCGCAGGGTCTCGCCGGTCTGTTCCTGGCGCTGGGCGAGCCGCTCGTAGCGGTGCGCGTTGCGCAGGGCCTGCGCGGTGAGCTGGGCGACCACCTGCACGAACCGGACGTCGGCGTCGGAGAACGTCGGCCCGTCGCGGAAGGTACGCAGGAAGATGGCGCCGATCGCCACGGTGCGCCACGTGATCGGTACGACGGTGATGGACTTCACGCGCCGGTTGAGCAGCTCGCCCTTGACGTGCTTGAGGCTCGGGTCGTTGGCCGCGTCCGGGATGAACACGATCTCGCCGCTCACCATGGCGCGCTTCAGCTCGGGGTAGCGCTCGAGATCCACGACGTAATTGCGGATCGTGGGGTCCTCGTACGACGCCACGAGGCGCACGGACTTCCCGCCCCGCTCCGCCAGGAAAATCGAGCAGCGGTCGAGGCCGAACGACTCGCCGAGCTTGCGCGCGATCGCCTGCAGGATGTCGATGAAGTGCAGGGTGCCCGCGATTTCCTGCAGGATCTCGATGACGGCCAGCAGGTGGCGGCGCTCGTGCTCGAGCTCCGTCACGCGCAGGGTGAGGCGTTCCGCTTCCGCCGTGGTCAGGGCCGAGGAGACGGTCATGCGCGGATAGTTTGGCCCGGACGCCGACGGCGCGTCAAGCGGGGCCGCGGCGCGGTTGCCGCGCCCCGGAGGCCGGGGTAGCTTCGGACCCCATGCAACGGCTCGTGGCGAGCGGGCCGAACAGCACCACCCTTTAATGCGATGTGAATCGCCGGCAGATGCAGGCGGGCGATCTGGCGGCGATCGACATCGGAGGGCGCTAGGCCTTGTCGCGCTTGTCGCGGATCTTCTCGAGCAGCGCCGCCGCCTCGCGCTTGTACTGCTCGTCCAGCACGTCGCCGATGGGAAGCGGGGCGACGGACTCGAGGTACTGGCGCGCCTCGCTGAACCGCTCCACGTCCGCCAGAACCTCCGCGAGCTCCAGGCGATGGTAGACGTCCTGCGGTCCGTACGCCACGGCGTTCTTGAGGTGCCAGGCGGCCCAGTCCCAGCTCGCCTGGTCCATGAACCCACCGCCGAACAGGGCCTTCGCGAAGAAGCGCTGGAAGCCCGAGAGCCGCTTCACCTCGGCATGCCACGCGCCGAGCACGTGGTGGGCCCCGTCGTGCGTGGAGTCGATGGCGAGCGCGCGCGAGGCCTCGTCGAAGATCTGCTTCGCGAACCGCACCCGCTCTTTGCTTCCCTTCGTGCGCGACAGTCGGCCGAGCACCATGGCGAGGGCATAGTGGCCGTCGGCGCCGTCCGGGTTCGCCCGGATCGCCGCCTCGGCGTAGCCCTGGCCCACCGTGTACAGGCTGTCGCGGCGCCGCTTGAGCGAATCGGCATCGCCCTGGATCTGCTTGGCGATGTCCGCCACGGCCTGGGCCGCCTTCCACTGCGCTGCGTAACTGAGGGAGTCGAGCGCCACCGCCGCCTGATAGTGGACCAGCGCCGCCTCGGGCCGCAGGGCCGCGTCCGCGCTGTCGCCCGCGGCCAGGTGG
>JBOHSV010000424.1:0-2160 GCA_050921735.1 Gemmatimonadales bacterium
GCGCGAGCCAGGCCGCCAGCGGCCGGGCCAGGGGCGCGCCGCTGAGGCGCGGACCCCACCGCAGCCGTGGTGCCCGCAGACGATGATGTGCTCCACACCCAGCGTCTCGACTGCGAACTGCAGAACCGACAGGCAGTTCACATCGCCCGGCGTGACGAGATTCGCGATGTTGCGATGGACGAAGACCTCACCGGGGAGGAGGCCGACGATGGTGTTGGCCGGAACCCGGCTGTCGGAACACCCGATCCATACGTAGCGGGGCGACTGGATGCCGGCGAGCCGGCGGAAGAACTCTGGGTCGCGGCCCGTCATCTCCGCGGCCCAGCGCCGGTTGTTCTCGAACAGGTGGGGCAGCTCGCGCATGGCGAGCTGGAATTTAGTCCGCTACCGGCTTTGCGGCTTCAGCTCCCACAGGCGGATGGCCGCCGAGTCGGCGGCCGATTGGGCGACCAGCGGGGTGGCACCACCCGCGAGCACGATCGCGACGAATAGTGGAGTCGGTCTCATGGAGGCCTCTACGCGGCCGGCGGAAAGAAAGTTTGCGCGGAGAGCACCCGGGCCAGCGCCTTCAACAGCTGGCCCTCGGGCGAGCCGCCGTCCGGGGCCTCACCCAGGACGAGCGCGAAGCGGCGGCGCAGCAGCGGGTCGCGCATGGCGTGCGCCGCGAACTGCAGGGTGAGCGGCACGAACCACGGCGCCCGCCGGGCGCCGGGGCCAGCCCGGGCCACGCCGGCATACTGCTCGAACAGCGCCAGCAGGAACGACCCTCGGGACGGGAACTGCCGGTAGATGGCTCCCTTCGTAAAGCCGGCAACCCGGGCCACTTCGTCCAGCGAGCTGAGCTCGATCCCTCGCTCCGCGAACACGCGGAGACCCGCCTCGAGGAGGAGCGCCCGGGTTTCGGCCTTGCGCTTCTGCCGGATGATACCCATGAGTATCTAAGATACTATATGGTACCTCCAGCGCCAGCGGGAAGCTCTACAGAGAGATACTGCTCGGTATCCGATCTTCGAGTTTCACTCAGACCGCAACCGCAAGAAGCACCGGAACATATAGTTCAGATACCCATAGGTATCTCCGACTTTCCTATACTAGGCCGCACGAACCGGAGCCCAGGCCGTGAACGTCAGCACGAATCCACCCTCACCAGAGCCCGAAGACCTGCAGTTCGATCAGGTCGAGCACGCCGAGCCCCCGGCGCCGCTCACTTGCGCGGGATGCGGAAACCCGATCACGGCCACCTACTTCGAGGTGAACGGCCAGGTCACGTGCCCGGTCTGCCGCCGCGCCCTCGAGGCCCAGCTCTCCGCGGGCACGTCGGCAGGCCGCTTCCTGCGGGCCGCCGCTCTCGGGCTGCTCGCCGCCGGCGCGGGCTTCGGCATCTACTTCACGATCCTGAAGCTCACGGGTTACGAGCTGAGCCTCGTGTCGATCCTCGTCGGGGTCATGGTCGGCGCGGCGGTGAAGCGCGGCTCCCAGGGGCGCGGTGGGTGGCGGTACCAGGTGCTGGCGGTCTTTCTGACCTACAGCGCCATCGTCTCGACCTACGTCCCGTTCGTAGTCGAGGGGTTCCGCGAGCGGGCGCAGGCGGAGGCAGACAGCACGGCCCGGGCGGACAGCGCAACCCGAACGGCGGCCGCGCCCACCGCCGGCGAGATGGTGGTGGGGCTGGCGGCATTCGTCGTGCTCATCTATGCGGTGCCGTTCCTGGCGGGCCTGGAGAACATCCTGGGCCTCTTCATCATCGGGATCGGGCTGTACTTCGCCTGGAAGACGGCGGCCCGGACCGCGCTCACGGTCACGGGTCCCTACCGTCTGGGTGCCGCACCGGCCGCACCGGCGCCCTAGGGCGGCGTGACGAACGTCGAGATCGCCGTGCCGCCGGCCCGATGCGCGCAGTGTGGCACGGAGCTGGGACCGTCGCTGCTCGCATGCCCGTTCTGCGGACGGCTGGTCCACACCGACGAGCTCAAACGATTGGCGGGGCACGCCGAGGCCGCCGTCGGGGCCGGCGACCCGGGTTCCGCGCTCGCCGCCTGGCGCGAGGCACTCGCGCTGCTGCCCGCCACGGCGCGTCAGCACCGCATTGTGGCGGAGAGGGTCGCCGCGCTGGCCCGCGAGGTGGGGGCGGCGGGCGGGGCGCCGGAGGCAGCTCGCGAC
>JBOHSV010000425.1:0-2189 GCA_050921735.1 Gemmatimonadales bacterium
GGCGGCCGCCGAGACCGTGCAGCTGCTGGCCGAGCGCACCGTGAGCGCGGGCGAGGCGCTGCGGCGCCGGCCGCTGGGCGTCACCGAGCTCGTCGGCGAGCAGCCCGCCGGCACGTCGGTCCGGACCCTGCGCAACATGCGGCCGGAAGGCGTGCTCAGCTATCACGTCGTGGAGCCGGTGCAGCGCTATCAGGTGTTCGTGCGCACGCCGCGCCCGCGCGCCGCCATGCTGGTCCCGTTCCGGCTGCCCAACATCGCGACCCGGGAAGTGGTGCGGCGCTTCGGGCACGCCCTGCGCCGCGCCCTGCTCGACCGCGCCCTGGCCCCCGACGTGGACCAGGTGCTGGCCCCCGACCCGCCGGCCGCGGCGGAGCGGCGCCTCTACGCCCACATCGCCGCCCACCTGCCCTACTATTCGGCGACGATCATCGCGGCCGGGAGCCCGTCCGAGCGCTCCGGCGCGCTCGCCAGGCTGCGCGACCCGGACGGCCGCCCGCTGACGGACGTAATCGAGAACGTCGTGGTGGGACGAGTCGGCACTTACGTGGCCTTCCCGCTTCGCTCGCTCGAATACGCCCCGGCCGAATGGCGGGGGGTGCTGGCCGATGACGCCGTGCGGCGGATCCGCGCCTCCGAGGAGGTCACGGTCACCCTGCCACTCCCCGGCGTCTGGCTGCGGTCGGAGCTGTTCCCGGCGCAGCTCGCGAGCGAGCACGACGCGCACGCCGAAGGCGCGGAGGATCCGCCCGCGGGGCGGGTCGAGCGGCGCAAGAAGGGATAACCGCCGGCCCGCTCCCCGGGCCCAGCCGGTGAGTAGGTTTCCGCACGATGCCCGTCCCCATCGTCTGGCATCCGGCGTACGAGATCGACATCGGGCCGCACGTCTTCCCCACCCGGAAATACCGGCTGGTGCGCGACCGGCTCGTCGCCGAAGGCACCGTCGCCGAGGCCGACCTCGTCGAGCCCGCTCCGGCTTCCGATGATGACGTCGCGCTGGTGCACACGTCCGATTACCTCGCCAAGATCAGAGCCGGAGCCCTGAGCCTCGAGGAGCAGCTGGTGCTCGAGGTCCCGTTCTCGCCCGCGCTGCGCCACGCCACCTGGCTGTGCGCCGGCGGCTCGACGCTCGCCGGGCGGCTGGCGGTCGAGCGGGGGATCGCCGTGCACCTGGGCGGCGGCTTTCATCACGCGTTCCCCGACCACGGCGAGGGGTTTTGTCTCATCAACGACGTGGCGATCGCGGTGCGCGTGCTGCAACGGGACGGCATCGTCCGGCGCGCGGCGGTGGTGGACCTCGACGTGCATCACGGCAACGGCACGGCCGCGATCTTCCAGAGCGATCCCAATGTGCTCACGTTCTCGATGCACCAGGAGCGCAACTACCCGGCCTGGAAGCCGCCGAGCGACCTGGACGTTGCGCTGGAGGACGGAACGGGGGACGCGGAGTATCTCGCCCTGCTCGAGACGCGCCTGCCCGAGGTGCTCGCGCGGCACCGTCCCGATCTCGTCTTCTATCTGGCGGGGGCGGACCCGTACCGGCTCGACCAGCTCGGCGGGCTGGGGCTCTCGATCGACGGGCTCCGCCGGCGCGACGCGCTGGTGTTCGAGCGCGCGCGGGACGCGGGCGCCGCGGTCGCGGCCTGTCTCGCGGGCGGCTACGCGCTGCGCACCGACGACACCGTGGAGATCCACTGCAACACCGTGCGCGCCGCCAACGACGCGCCGGCCCGGCGCTAGCGACACCCAGCCTGGACGGCGACTCGGTTGCGGCGGACACGGCCGGCCCGCAGCTTACCGGTCATGTCTCCTCTGCTCGGTCGTGCCGCGCTCGGCGCGGCGGCTCTGGTTCTCCTGTCCTGCTCCGATGTCGCGATGGTCACTCCGGCGCACCCGGAGCCCCCGCGGTTCTCGATGCACAGCGGGCCGCCCGCGGTGCGGATCAGCGAATTCCACTACGACAACGACGGCACCGACGTCGGCGAAGCGATCGAAATTGAAGGCCCGGCGGGCACCGACCTCACGGGCTGGAGCGTGGTGCTCTACAACGGCAACGGCGGGACCGCCTACGACACGCGGACCCTGAGCGCCACGATCGTCGAGCGGTGCGGCGGGCGCGGCGTGGCGCTGCTCACCTATCCCAGCAACGGCATCCAGAACGGCAGCCCGGACGGCTTGGCGCTGGTGGACGC
>JBOHSV010000426.1:0-3449 GCA_050921735.1 Gemmatimonadales bacterium
GGCTGCGGCGGCGGCGCGGGACGCGCCTGGGGCCGGCGGCCCGCCGGCTCGGCCCGGACCCCCCGGTCGGGGCGCCGATCCAGCCACCCGTGCCGGAACACGTCCCGATCGCGGTCGCGCGGCCGGGCCATGTCCACCCGCCCGTCGTCGCGCACCTTGCCCGAGCCGCGCTCACCCGACACCCGATCGCGCGCCCACCCGCGGCCCGCGGTCTCGCGGCGGATCACGTCGTGCCGGTCGCGCACCCGCGTCGTGATCTCGTCTCCCACGCGCGGGCGCTTGACGGGCAGTACGTCGCCCCCCCCCGTCCGGCCCCCCGTGGCGACCGTGGTGCCGGGCTCGCGGCGGCGTGGCTCCAGGGGCTTCACGATGTCGCCCACCTTGCGCGTGAAGCCGTCGCGATCCACCGGCACGCCCGCGCGCGTGGGGATCACTACGACGACGCCGGTCCGCGGGAAGAATCCACCGAAGCGGGAGCAGGCGAACGGGTCGTAGTAGCCGTAGCCCAGGGTGAACGGATCGTAGTAGCCGTAGAACCCGGCGCCGTAGAACGACCAATCGAGGGGATAGTAGGACCACCACTGGTAGGGGCGGTACCCGTAGCCGTACCCGTAAAAGGCGGGCAGTCCGTAGCCGAAGCCGTAGCAGGCGTTCTGGGACAGATACCGGCCGCGGTAGAAGCCGTCATGGCCCCAGACGCGGTAGGTCACCACGGCATAGTCCACGTGCGCGCCGCCGGCCAGCTCGTCCACCAGGCGCGACAGCGCCTCCACGTGGCTCTTGCGGCTGAAGCCGGCGTAATCGAAGCCCATCAGGCGTTCGGACCAGCGATTGCCGTAGCTGAGCGCGCCGAAGTCGTACGGCCGGTCGGACAGCGCCGCGAGCACGGTGCCCTCGCCCTCGGGCTCGAAGGCGGCGAACGCTTCGCGCCCCCCGTACCCGTAGATGCGGAACCGCTCGCCGCCGCGCACGAACGACTCGTCACCCGGCTCCACGGGGAAGACGACGTGCATGCGGCCGCGGGTATCGGCCCGGAACACGGTGAGGAATCCGTCGCGCGCGACCTGGACGGAAACGCGCACCGGCTCGCCGAAGCGGATGAAGGTGCGCGGGTTGAGCGACAGGCGCACGGCTTCCTCGCCCTGGGGCGCCTGCAAAGCGAACAGCAGCGGGAGCAGCGCGGCGGACGTCATGGAGCCTCCCTGGGTGCCACCTTGGAGTATACCCCGTGCCACGTCAGGGTGCCACCCGCGCGCCGTGGCGCGGGCGCAGCGGCACCGGGCCCCCCATGCGCTCGATCCCGCCCATGTGATGGGCCATGTGGAGCCACTCGTCCGGCGTCATGACGTTGCGCGTGGGGTCACGGAACTCCGCGAGCGCGGCGTAGATCTCGGCGCGCTTGCGCTCGCGCGGCACGGTGTCGGCGGCGAGGATGTCCGAGATGATGTCGTGCAGCATGTGCAGGTTGTCGAAGATCGCCGCGGCGCGCGGGTGGCGCTCGGTGAACCGCGGCGCCACGGCGGACGTCATCGGCATCACTTCGGGCATCGAGCCCGGGGCGTCGGCGAGCATCTCCCAAAACCGCGCGACGGCGGCGCGCACGCCGGCTTGCTTCTCCTCGGGCGTGCGGCCCGCGATCAGCGGCTCGTACAGCCCCACCTGGAGCCAGTGGTACGCCCAGATGAGCCCGTTGAACTTCGGGTGCCGGCGCCGGAACACCTGGCTGAAGTACTGGTCGTCCATCAATTCCATGAGCTTGGGCACCGGCGCGAACGCCACGTCGCCGCGCGACAGGTAGTAGTCCGTGACGCGCTCGACCAGCGCCATCCGGGCGGAGTCGGACAGGCGCTCGTCCGCGTAGGCGTCGTAGATCTGGCGGTGCAGCATGTGCGCCCAGTCGAACGCGAGCTTGGCACGCCAGGCGAGCTTCGCGTAGGCGGGCTCGATGGCCTCCTCGGCCACCGCGAAGCGCGGCGGGCGCACCAGCAGGTCGGTCGTGAGGTACCGGTACTCGCGCTCGAGCGCCCGCGCCTGGGGCGCGGAGTCGGGCACGGTGTACAGCCGCTCGTACAACACCGCGTGCCCGTAGTCGAACGCGTTGAACAAGCGGGCCGCGGCGTTGTAGTGCTCGAGGAACGTCCAGTTGAACGACCCGGGATAGTACGATTGCTCGTTGCGCCGGTCCACCTGCCCGCGCGCCACCCGCGCGCACACGAAGCCGAGCAGCAAGAGCAGCGCAGCGATCTGGATCAGCAGCCGGTCCCTTTTCATCATCACGGCATGAACCCCCGGACAGCGAACGCCTTGGACAGCCCGATGGTGACGGCGTAGTCCGCTCCTGTGTCGCGCAGCCGGCGGGTGACGCCTAAATCGAGCACGGCGGTCGGCCGCCATTGCCAGCGGATGCCGAGCCCGGCGTTCACTTCGACCGGCGCGCCGTCCTGGAGGCGCCGCGCGTATACCTCCCCGATCACGAGCAGGCTCTGCCGGAACAGCGTGCGGTCGAGCGCGGCGCCGTACCACCAGCGGTCGAGCGCCTCGACGGCGGGCAGAGCGCCGTCGGGACCGGCGCCGTAGGCCGCGTTGACGTGCACGCGCGTCCTGCCCCACGAGCGCGTGGCGATCGCCTTCACAGCGAACCGCGTTTCGTCGCCGCCCAGCGCGCCCGCGGGGAGCTGCACGTCGGCGCGCACGGAGAGCGCCGGGAGCGACGGGCTCTCGGTGTTCAGGTTGTACAGGAGAAACGCCCGCAGTCCCGACAGACCGCTTTCGGTGACGCCGGCTGCACGCACGGCGGCGATGGGGGCTTTGACCCCGACGTGCAGATTGGGGAGCGCGCCGTAGGCCAGCTCCAGCACCCAGGCGTGGATGTGCTCGCCACTGCGCTCCCGCTCGTAGGCGTAGGGGAGCAGCAGCTCGAACGCGTAGCGCTCGAGGGGATACGCGTCCTCGACGCGCGCCGGGCGATCGTCGTCCGTGTTGCGGTAGTCGATCTGGGCGGCCAGGGTGAGCGGCGCCGAACCCGCGAGCAGGACCGCGCCCGCAGCTCTGAAGAACGTCAGGGCACGCACCCCCGAATGATAACGACTCAGAAGAGGAGCTTCAGCGCGGCCTTGACCGTCGGATCGGTGTCGGTCTCCCGTTCCCAGACGGGCACGAGCACACCCAGCTTGAACACCTTGTTCTTGGAGTGGACGAGAAGCCCTGGAGCGAGCCCGAGCGTGGCAGCGCCGCCCTCGGCGTATTGCATGCGGGCCTCGCCGAACACCTGGCCCTCGAGATCCCCGTAGCCGCCGGGCTTCGGGCGCCAGCCCGCCGCGAGCCCCAGGGTTCCGGCGACACGGTTGCCCAGAGGGGTGGGCACGCGGGCGACCGACAGGTCGGCGAACGCGTCGCCCCCGCGCGCCATGCGCGTGGCGGAGAGCCCCAGCACCGCCTCGGGCACGCCG
>JBOHSV010000427.1:0-6777 GCA_050921735.1 Gemmatimonadales bacterium
GTCGGTTCTTGAGCGAGGATCCGATCGGGCTTGAGGGCGGGATCAACCCGCTGCTCTATGCCGGAAACGACCCGGTGAATCACCGAGACCCAACGGGTCTGTATTGCGTGGTAGAATCGTTTAAGTACGCAGGCGCGTACGCTGAGCGGTTCATCTCGGCGCTGACGGGGCTGGGCGGCGGCGCGGCGGGGAGCAGCTTCTCCCTGGCAAGCTCGCCTAGCGATAGTCGCCACGGCCTACCGTCGTGTCGGGCAGTTGAGTTCACCGGTAACAGCGGCAGGATCGGCGTCCAGACAAACCCTCAGGGATACGTGGCCTGGGGCATCTACATGCTCAACCCCGCCAGAAACGCCGGACCATGGGCCGTGTATATATATGTTGACGGTGGCCAGGTGGATGCCAAGTTCCAGTATTATCCGCCACACGGCAGTGTATCACCGAAGGACGCAACACCAGGCGCTGTTTTTCATATCGAGGCGGAACATACTGACCTGTTTCTGGGATTCCACAAGAGCGTGCCGAATGCATGCATCATCCCGTCACCTTGCAATGGCACTCGCTGAGCGAGTCAGAGAGATTCTCCCAGAGCCCCTCACTGCCCGTGCGATAAGCGGCCGCGTGTCAGTGTACGCGGGCGCCGAACTCATTGGAGCATCCGACGCCGCAAGCATCGTCGACGAAGACGACGATCGTCCGTTCGGGAGCCGGCTGGAAACCGCCGTACGAGCAGTGCTTTCGGGGGTGCAAGATTCCGCGATGCGCTATCTGCGTGCAGAATGGCCGACTGATGATGCGGGCGGATTAGCGCTGCCCGGCGCCCGTGTAGAAGGGGGTCAGGTGTCCCTTTGGTATGGAGCTAGCGAAGAGAACTTCGTGATCAAGCTCCGTCCTGTCCAGGTTCACGACCTAACCGAACCCCCAAGGCACAGTAGACACTGAACGTGCGACGCGAAGATTCTTCTTGGACTATTCGATTTATGGGCATATCAGTAGAAGTCATCTCATAAATGCCCGGAGCAGGATGATGACGCATCCGAGCTGGACGAAGCCAAGAAAGTTCTCCGCGTGATGCTCGTACCGCGTGACCAGGCGACGGAAGTTCTGCAGCCACGCGAGCAGCCGCTCCACGATCCAACGCCGCCGGTAGCGACGCAGCGGCCAGCCGTCTTGGGTCAGCGACCGGCGCCGGTTGGCCCGGTGCGGGGCGATCAGCTCGACGAGCGTACCGCCGGGCGCCCGCGATCTCGCCGACCTCGCTCACTTCGAGGGGGCGACGCGCGGGACGACGGTCCGCGCAAGCAGGCGCCCACCTTCCTCGCGGCCTTGTCAGCCCGCCGCTGCCGCTCCAATATCCGGCGTGCGCGACGAAGCAGCGTGGTGACTGGGCGGCGACCCGACCCGATACTACGACGCCGGCATCGCCGAGGAGGCCCTACGGCACGCGGAAGCGATTCTCGCATTCGCCGAGCCGCGAGCGATACGAGGCCGAGAAGGCCGCCGGGCGCATCCGCTTCCAGGATCCCGTAGTCGAGTTCGCGACATGACCCTCGTGCGCGTTCGCCTACCCCGCCGCCAGGACGTCGACCTCTCCCGCACCTACGACGCCGTCGTCGTCGGCTCGGGCGCCGCCGGCGGCATGGCCGCCCACGTCCTCACCGCCCACGGCCTCCAGGTCCTCCTGCTCGAGGCCGGCAAACGGCTCGACATCGAGCAGGAGCTGCGCTCGATGGAATGGCCCTACGAGCACCCGCGCCGCGGCGACCTCGCGCCGGGATCGCACGCCCTGTCGTTCAACGAGTACACCATCCGCCAGCCCCCCTACACCCAGCGCACCGCGTTCACGCACGTGTACTCCTACGTCGGCGGCTGGTCGGGCGGCGACTACGTCAAGAACATCCTGGTGGACGAGAAAGACCATCCATACACCGGAACGAAATACGCCTGGGTGCGCGCCCGCTGCCTGGGCGGCAAGACCAACATCTGGGGGCGCCTGGCGCTTCGCCTCTCCGACTACGACTTCAAGGCCAAGTCCCACGACGGCTACGGCGAAGACTGGCCCATCGCCTACGCGGACCTCGAGCGCTACTACGACAAGGTCGACCTCTACCTCGGCATCTCGGGGGTGAAAGAAAACCTGCCGCACCTGCCCGACAGCCTGTTCCAGCGGCCCACCAAGCTGAACCTCGCCGAGGTCCAGCTCCGGGAACGGTTGAAGGCGATGGACCGCGTCCTCACGCCGTATCGCGCGGGCGTCACGACCGACGGCCTGAAGCACAACAAGTACCGCAGCAAGTGCTTCGGCCGCGGCGCCTGCCAGCGGCGGCCCGGCGGGTGCGACATCCACGCCGCGTTCGACTCGCCCACGGGCCTCATCTACCCCGCGATGGACACGGGCCGCCTCGCGCTGCGCACCAACGCCGTCGCCTACGAGGTGCTGGTGGACCGGAACACGGGCAAGGCGCGCGGGGTCGCGTTCATCGACAGCGAGACCCGCAAGACTTTTGAGGCCAAGGCCAAGGTCGTGGTCCTCGCCGCCTCGACCCTCGAGTCGGCCCGGCTCATGCTGCTGTCACGCTCGCGCCAGCACCCCAACGGCATCGGCAACTCGAGCGGGCACGTGGGGCACAACTTCTGCGAGCACGTCATGGGGCCCGGCGCCACGGGGCTCGTGAAGGAGCTGGTGGGCAAGCCCCACACGCTCGACGACGGCCGCCCGGGCGGGTTCTACATCCCGCGGTTCCGCAACCTGAAGGAGCGCGAGGCCGGGTTCATCCGGGGGTACGGGTTCGAGGGCTCGAGCGGGCACGCGATCTTCCCGCCGGGCGTCTGGGACGCGCCGGGCTTCGGAGGTTCGTTCAAGAAAACGGTGCGCGACCACTCGGGCGCGTTCATCAGCATGGGCGGCTTCGGTGAGATCCTCCCCCGCTACGAGAGCCACGTGGACCTCGATCCCGAGGTGAAGGACGCCTGGGGAATCCCGGTGCTCCGCTTCCATTACCAGTTCGCAGACAACGAGCGCAAGATGGCCGAAGACATGGCCGTGACGGCGCGAGAGATGTTCGAGGAGGCGGGGATCGAGGTGGTGGGGGTCGATCGCGAGATCCTCACCGAGGGGTGGTCCATCCACGAGCTGGGCACGGCGCGGATGGGCACCGATCCCAAGACCTCGGTGCTGAACCAGTTCCAGCAGTCGCACGACGTGAGGAACCTGTTCGTGGTGGACGGCTCGAGCCACGTGAGCGCGTCCTGCCAGAATCCCACGTGGACCATCATGGCGCTGGCCTGGCGCTCCTGCGACTATCTGGCCGACGAGCTCAGGAAGGGGAACCTATGACGGATTCGGCGGACTCCCTTACCCGGCGCGAGATGCTCGAGGCGACGGCGGCCGCCCTCGCGGCCCCGTTGCTGGACGTCAAGGCGGCGGCGCGTTCCGTGCTGGCCCTCCAGGCATGCATCCTCACGCCTGCGGAGCTCGCCCTGCTCGACGAGCTGACCGAGCTGATCATTCCGGCGGACGACCACTCGCCCGGCGCGCGCGCCGCTGGCGTGGCGGCCTACATCGACGGCCGGCTGGCCGAGTCGCTGGACGCGGAGTGGCAGGCCCGGTGGCGCTCGGGGCTCAAGGCCGTGGAGGCCCTGTCCCGCGAGCTCAACGGGAGGCCGTTCCTCGAGTCCGCGCCGGCCCAGCGGGTCGCGGTCGTGACGCGGATGGCGGCCGGCGAGGAGGACCCCAAGACCGAGCCCGAGCGGTTCTTCCGGGAGTTGAAGGGCTGGACGGTGCGCGGGTACTACACGTCGAAGATCGGGATCCAGGTCGACCAGGAGTACAAGGGCAACGTCTTACAGACGGGTGACTATGCGGGGTACGACGCGACGTGATCGCCTAGGGGCGCCGGAAATTCACGTCGAGTCTCGCGAGGCGCTCGAGATGAGTGTCTAGCCGCGCGACAAAGCCCGCGTAGTCTTTCCGCTCCCGCGGCGTCCACGCCACCTCCGCCAGCGCCGTGAGCCGCGGGAACGCCATGTACTCCACCTGCTTCGACGTCTGCATGTACTCGGTCCAGTGCTGCCCCTGGGTGCCCAGCACGTGGCGCGCCTCGGCGGCGGTGAGCGCCGCCGGGATCGGCTCGTACGCGTACACCTGCTCCAGCGGCAGATAGCCGCCGATCGCCGTCGGCTCGGTGAGCGTGTCGCGCGACTGGTAGTAGTCGAAGTACGTGTGCGACGTGGGGGTCATGATGACGTCGTGCCCGGCCTTGGCCGCCGCGATGCCGCCCTCCGTCCCCCGCCAGGACATCACGACGGCGTTGGGCGAAAGGCCGCCCTCCAGGATCTCGTCCCAGCCGACGAGCGTCCGGCCGCGGGCGCTCAGGAACTCGTCCATCCGGTGAATGAACCAGCTCTGGAGCGCGTGCTCGTCTTGGAGCCCCAGCTCGCGGATCTTCGCCTGGGCGCGGGGGCTCGCCTCCCACTGGACCTTGACCGCCTCGTCGCCGCCGATGTGGACGTAGCGCCCCGGAAACAGCTCCAGCACTTCCGCCAGCACGTCCTGGAGAAACCGGATGGTCGATTCCTCGACGTTGAAGATGTTGGCGTGCACGCCCCAGTGCGTGCTCACGCCGATGGGGTCGCCCGTGTTGCCCAGCTCAGGGTAGGCGGCGATGGCCGCCTGCGCGTGGCCCGGCATCTCGATCTCGGGAACGACGGTGATGAACCGCGCCGCCGCGTACGCCACGATCTCGCGCACGTCGTCCTGCGTGTAGAATCCGCCGTGCGGCCGGCCGTCGAACCGCCACTGGGTCGAGTCGGCGTACAGCGCCTGGCGGCCGATCAGCGTCTCCCGGCGCCACGCCCCGACCTCGGTGAGCCGCGGGTACTTCTTGATCTCGATGCGCCACCCCTGGTCTTCGGTGAGGTGCCAGTGGAACCGGTTCAGCTTGTGGAGCGCCATGAGGTCGAGGAACTTCTTGACGAACTCCTTGGGCATGAAGTGCCGGCAGACGTCGAGATGGGCGCCGCGCCAGGAGAAACGCGGCGCGTCGGCGATCGTCACCGCGGGCACCGTCCAGCGCACGCCCGCCACGGGTGCCGAGCGGAAGACGTCGGGCGGGAGGAGCTGGCGCAGGCTCTGCACGCCGTAGAACGCGCCGGCGGGAGCGGGCGCCCGGATGGTCACGCGGCTGCGGGTGACTTCCAGACGGTACGCCTCGTCGCCCCCCGGCACCGTGCTGTCGCGCCGCAGCGTGATCACCGAACCCGTCGCCGGTGCGCGCGAAGTCACCGTGAGCCGGAAGCCCGTGGCCGGGAAGAGCAGGTCGGCGAGCGTGTGGGCGACGTCCCGCATCGCGCGGTCGGTCGCGATCACGGTTCCCGCCGTGAGCGTGAACGTGCCCGCCTGTCGGGCGACCGATACGGGCTGGGGGACGATGAGCGGGGCCGAGCCGCTCTGCTGGGCCGCGACGGGCGAGACCAGCGCGAGTGCCAGCGCGGCGGGGACGGCGAGGCGCGCGCTCATCGCTCCTCCAGCCCCCGAATCCAGATGTTCCGGAACCGCACGGGGTCGCCGTGGTCCTGGAGCGTGAGCGGCAGGCGATCGGCGTGCGGCTGGTAGCGCGCGGCCTGGGCGTGCACGGTCCTTCCGGTGAACGCGACATTGTCGTGCATAAGGACGCCGTTGTGGAACACGGTGACCCGCGCCGGCTCGCGCACCCGGCCGTCCGCGCCGAAGCGGGGGCGGCGGAACACGATGTCGTACGTCTGCCAGGCGCCGGGCGGCCGGCACGCGTTGACCAGCGGCGGGGTCTGGCCGTACAAGGCCGCGGCCTGGCCGTCCGCGTAGGTGACGTTGTCGTACGAGTCGAGCACCTGGACCTCGTAATGGCTCATGAGAAAGACGCCGCTGTTGCCGCGGTTCTGGCCGTCGCCGCGCGGCGGCGCCGGCGCCGCCCACTCGATGTGGAGCTGGACGTCGCCGAACGCGCGGCGGGTCCGGATCGACCCCGTCCCGCCCGTGACCTGCAGGTAGCCGTCCCGCACGAGCCAGCGCGCGAGACCACTGTCCGCGGCTTCCCATTCGCCGAGGCCGGTGCCGTCGAACAGCACGATCGCATCGGAAGGCGGAGCCACGGCGGGCCGGACGAGCCCGGGCCGGACCACGGGCGGACGAGGCCGCTCCATCGAGTGCACCGGCCACTGTTGCAGCGCGACGGCGAGCACGAGCGGGATCACGGCTTCCACGTCCCCTTCGCCACCGCCGGCACGAACTCGTCGAGCTTCGGCGGCGGGAAGTCGAGCGTCTTGCCCTGCTCGGCGCTCATGTACGCGGTCATGAGGACCTTCACGACCTCGAGCCCGTCGTCCCAGGTGAGCTCGGGCTGCTCCTTGCCGAGGAACACGCGGGCGAAGTGCCGGTCCTCCGCCTCGTAGCCGTACGCCCACGCCTCGTTCGTCACCACCGGCATCAGCCCCATCTCGGCGTTCTGCTTCTCGACCAGGTCCTCGCCCACGTCGCCCTTCACCTCGCGGCTGAAGAAGAGCTTCAGCCCGGTGTCGAGGGTGTTCCACGCCATCGAGTACTCGGGACCGAGCAGCTCGGCGCTGAGTCTCAGGCCCGCGCCCACGAAGGTCCACGACGTCGTGGCCTCGCCCAGCGCGCGGTGGCCGTCCGCCGTCTCGTACTCGATCGTCACCGCGGCGAAGTCCTCGGCGGGGTGCTTCGCGTAGTTCACATCCTTCCCCATCGTCGCGGCCAGCTTCTTCGCGTACGCGGGGCGCGAC
>JBOHSV010000428.1:0-10839 GCA_050921735.1 Gemmatimonadales bacterium
GGCGCGCTGTTCGGGTTCTGGTGGGGGGCGCTCCTCAACACGATCGGGGCGAACGCCGGCGCCACGGGAGCGTTCTGGCTGGCCCGGCTGCTGGGCCGGGACGGCGTGCGCGCCCTCGTGGGGGAGCGGCTCTCGCGACTGGATCGGCTGGCCCAGGGACAGGGCCCGATGTGGCTGCTGCGGCTGCGCCTGATCCCCGTGGTCCCGTTCAATCTCCTGAACCTCATGTCGGGCCTGACCGCGATGCCGTGGCGGGCCTACGCGGCCGTGACGGCGATCGGCATCCTCCCGGGCACGCTCGTGTACACGTATTTCGCCGACGCCATCGTGGCCGGTGTCTCAGGGGGCTCCCGGACGGCGTTCGTCCGCGTGCTCGTGGCAGGCGCCCTGCTCGTGGCGCTGTCCTTCCTGCCGGCGCTGGCGCGGCGGCGGCGCTGGGTGGAGGCCCCGTGACCCTCGGTGTCGTGATCCCGACGCTGAACGAGGAGCTCACACTCGGGGCTCTGCTGCGCGACCTGCGCGAGCTGGGCGCGACTGTCCCGCTGGACATCGTGGTGGCCGACGGGGGGTCGACCGACGGCACGCGCGCCGTGGCGGCGGCCGCCGGCGTCCGGGTGCTCACGACGTCACGCGGCCGCGCAAGCCAGCTCAATGCGGGGGCACTGGCCGCCCGCGGGGACTGGTTGCTGTTCCTGCACTCTGACGTGCGGCTCGCAGCCGAGGCCCGGCGCGCGGTCGCGGCCGCGGTCGCGCCCTCGAGCGACCTCGGCGCCGCCGTCTTCCGGTTCGCGATCGAGCTGCCGTGGCCCTGGAAGCCCTTCATCGAGCTGGGGCAAAGAGTGCGTGAACAGCTCTGGGGACTGCCGTACGGTGATCAGGGACTCCTGGTGCGGCGGGCGCTGTTCGAGCGGATCGGCGGGTATCCGAGCGTTCCGCTCATGGAAGACGTCGCCATCATTCGCCGGTTACGCCGCGAGACGGCGATTCGGCGACTTCCGGCGAAGCTCCTCACCTCCGGGCGGCGCTACGTTCGTGACGGCGTGGTGCGGACGTGGCTCAAGCACACGTCGCTCATCGCCCTCTACTCCCTGGGCGTCTCACCGCACCGCCTGGCGCGGATGCGCGATGCCTGAGGGCTTCGTGCTCGGCGTCTTCGTCAAGGCCCCGCTGGCTGGCCGGGTGAAAATCCGCCTCGCGGCGGCGATCGGGCCCGAGGCGGCGGCGGCGCTCTACCGGCGGCTCGGTACGCGGGTCGTGAGGTCGGTCACGAGCGATGCGTACCGGACGGCCGTCTGGTATGCGCCCCGACGGCACGGGGCGCTCGTGCGCGAGTGGCTGCGCGCGGTGGGGGTATCCGGATTCCACCCGCAGTCGGGCGGCTCACTGGGCGACCGTCTCCGCGCTGCGTTCGCGACGCACCTGGCGGAGGGCGCGCTGCGCGTGGTCCTCATCGGATCGGATTGTCCGGGCGTCGACCGGCGGGTGATCGGCGAGGCGTTCGCGGGGCTCGACGATCACGACGTGGTGCTGGGGCCCGCACGGGACGGGGGGTATTACCTGATCGGGATGAAGGCGCTGCACGAGCCGCTGTTCCGGGGTATCCTCTGGTCGTCAGCGGGCGTGCTGGGCGAGACGCGGGCGATCGCTCGCCGCCTCGACCTGTCCTGCGGCTTGCTGCGGCGGCTTCGGGATGTGGACACGGTCGCGGACGCCCGGGCGCTCGGGCTGATGCCGCCTTCACGACTCGACACGGCGAGGGTCTCATGAGCGCGAAACGCGCGACGTGCGTGTTGCTGCTGGCCGGGCTTGCTCTTCCGTCCCAGCTGCCGGCGCAGGAGGTCCGGCGGAGCCAGCGCGGGACGGTGATGCAGATGATCGCGACAACGGCCGTGACGGTCATCTACAATCGGCCCAGCGCGCGCGGCCGAGAGCTGTTCGGCGGGGTGGTGCCCTACGGGCGCGAGTGGAACCCGGGCGCCGACGAGGCCACGACCGTCACCTTCAGCAAGGACGTGCGGATCGCGGGGCAGCCGCTCGCGGCTGGGAAATACAGTCTGTGGCTGATCCCCGCGGAGGGCGCCGCCTGGACGGTGATCTTCAGCCGGGCCGCCAACGTGTTTCACGTCCCGTATCCGGCGGGCCAGGATGCGCTGCGGGCGCAGATCGAGCCGGAGCAGGGATGCTTCATGGAGACGCTGGCGTTCTACTTCCCCGCCGTGCAGCCGGACGCGGCCGAGCTGCGCCTGCATTGGGGGGAGACGGTTCTGCCGATCCCCATCGCGTTGGATCAGGTGAACGTGCCTTAAACGAAGGAGTGGCCGTATGCCCGACGTCGTGTATCGCTCCGAGGTTCGGATCGAGCGGGTGAAGGGGCCCGTCCGGCGCGCATACCTGCCCGGCGAGTCGCAGCCGGTCGTGTTCGGCGTCCACGGGGCCGTCGCGGAGCACTACAAGGTCGCGCCCGACGCCTTCGAGCCGCGGGCGACCACGCTCGATTACGTCGTCGCGGCCGCCGCGGGCTGACTGACGGGAACTTTTGCGGGCGTGCTGGAGGCGCGCGAGATCAGGGCAGACGGCGACCGTCTCACAGGCGAGGGCACGGGCGAGATCGAGGAGACCGAGGATCGCGTGCTCGTGATCCGCCGGATCCACGTGCGGCTGCGGCTCAGGGCACCTGCCGAGCAGCAGGCGACCGCCGAGCGGGCGCACGGGATGTTCGCGAACTTCTGCCCGGTGTACCGGTCGCTGCACACGGCCATCGCGATCACGACGGAGCTGGTCTTCAGCCCGTCCTGAGCGGGGCCGCCTCGATCCCCTCGAAGTGGCGCACCGTGGTCGCCCGGGCGACGAGGAACCGGTCGTCTTCCGGATAGAACACCGCTCGCTCGACGTCTGGGCCGGCGAACCGCGCCACCGCCTCAATCGACTCCCAGAAGCTCAGGGTGATGCCGGGGGCGAGGTCGAGCCGGCGGGCCCGGCCGTCGTCGTAGGGACGGATGCCGCGGCGCCGGCCCTCCGCTGGCGCATCGTCGAGTCGGCGGTAGGCCTGCTCACATCTCCTCGCCTCGCCCGCGTGAAATCGTGTCCCAGCTGCGGCTGGTTCTTTCTCGACGCGAGCAAGAACCGGTCGCGGCGCTGGTGCAGCATGGCCACGTGCGGCTCCAGCGCCAAGGCGCGGCGCTACTACCGGCGCCGGAAGGCCGCGCGCCGCGCCCGACGCTAAGCCTCCTCAGTCGAGCAGCGTTCGCACCCGGTTCGCCAGGCGCCCGGCGTCGAGTTGGGGGTACGGCCGGTCGAACTCGCGCGCGTGCGCATCCTCGAGTTGTGGGTCATCGGACTCTCTCCTCTCGTTACGACAGGAAGGTTGAAGACAGATGAGAGCACCTGTATCACCCCCGGGGCGACGTACGGCGGTCGAGCCGACCGGTCTTGGAAGGACGTAACGTCGCGGTTATACTCACCCGTGGCGTTCGCAGGACGCCCCCAGTCCGCGGAAAGGGCCGCGCCCACCTGCTCGTTCGCTCGACGAGATTACCCGACCTCTTTCTGCCCGTCTGCGGACATCGGGCGCCGTGAAGGAGGTCGCATGCGGTCGCTGCCGGCAGTTCCCAATCTGGAACAACAAAAGAAGCAGGCCCGCGAGCTGCTCGAGGCCGCGCGGGCGGGCGACGCCGTGGCCCTCGAGCGGTTCCGCGCGCACCACCCCCGGCTCGGCGCGCTTCCCGCCGCCCAGTGGCCGCCCGTGGGGCTGGCGTTGCACGACGCGCAGCTCGTGCTGGCCCGCGAGTATGGCTTCGCGAGCTGGCCCAAGCTCAAGGCGCACATCGAAGGGGTAGTGGCAGCGCGCCGCACGCGCCCCTTCGTGCGTGAACTCCAGTACTACGAGGATCGCGCCCGGGGGCTGCTCGAGGTCCTGGCCGACGGCGCGCCGGCCACGCTCGAGCAGGTACGGGCGTGGCACCCCCGATTCGGCGGCGCATCGGACGACGAGATCCAGGTCGCGGCGACCTCCAAGGCGTTCACCATCGACGACGCCCGGTTGGTCTATGCTCGCCAGCACGGCTGCGCGAGCTGGGACGACTTCACGCAGTACCTGCGCCGGCTCGACGCCGGTGAGGGGGCGGGGGCGGAGCCGTTCATGGAAGTCGTCGAGGCGGGGCGCGGCGGTGCCTGGAAGCGCGTGTCGGCGCTCCTCGGTGCACATCCCGATCTGGTACGTGCGCGGGGCACGAACGGGAACACGCTGCTCAACCTGGCGTCGAGCCTCGTCGCGTGCCCGCCGCCGGAAGCTCCGATGAGCGCCGATCGCCTCGCGCCCGTGCGGTTGCTACTTGAAGCCGGTGCGGACCCGAACCAGGCGAACGACCGGGGGTGGACGCCGTTGCACCAGGCGGGCTACCGCAACGATCCGGAGATGGTGGATCTGCTCCTCGGCGCCGGCGCCCGGGCCGACGTCGAGGCGCATGGAGCGGGCGGCACGCCGCTCGCCGTCGCGCTGTTCTGGGGCAACTGTGAGGCGGCGGAAGTGCTCGCAACAGCCGGCATCGTGCCCCGGAACCTGCGCGTCGCGTCGGGACTGGGGCGCGCGGACCTTGTGCGCGCGTGTTTCGCTCCTGACGGTGGCCTCACGCCCGAAGCCCGTGCCGCGCGCGGGTTCTACCGCCCGCACAGCGGTTTCCCGCGCTGGCAGCCGTCGGACGACCCACAGGAGGTGCTCGACGAGGCATTGGTGTGGGCGGCGAAGGCGGGGCGCCTCGAGGTCATGGCCGAGCTGGTGCAACGCGGTGCCCGGGTGGATGCAGACCCCTACCGCGGCACGCCGCTGCTCTGGGCCGCGGCCGCGGGGCGGCTGGAGGCGGCGCGCTGGCTACTCGATCACGGGGCCGACGTGAACCAGCGGGCCACCTTCGGTGGTCCGGAGCACGGTCAGGGAGTCACCGCGCTGCATCTGGCGGCGCAGGACAACCGCCTGGCGCTCGCCGATCTCCTGGTCGCGCGGGGCGCCGATCCGACCGTCGAAGACGCGATCTATCACAGCACGCCGGCCGGGTGGGCGGCGCACTTCGGCTGCCACGAGGTCAAGGCGTACTTGAACGGCCTCCCGCGGTAGGACTTACCGGAGCCGCGCCATCTCCGGTCCGAACACCTGCGCGTTGAGTCGCCTCGCTAGGGTGAATGCCTCATCCAGCGAAAGCAGCACTTTTCCCGGATGCTTGTCCACCCAGCGCTCCCCCGACGCTCGCGAGGCGAAGAAGAAGATGTGGTGGCACGCGGTCGCCATGATCTGGGTAGCCGACGTGAAGTCCACCGTGTCCGGCTGCAGAAAGGACACGGTGACGTCCTTCGGCTCCACCGCCTCGACGCGCGCGGGCGAAATCGTGAGCCGGACGAGCTCGCCGCTATCGGGGTCCCGCGACTCGACCACCGCAGTCTCACCGACGGCTTCCGGCAGAAATAGGGTGTCTCCGGCGCACCAGGCCCACAGCGTGCGACCGTTGATCGTGAACCGGTGGTGCGTACGCACCGTCGAGAGGCCCCAGAAGCCCACGACTCGGCCGTCCTCGCCGGCATAGATGAGCCGGCGCAGCGCCGAACCCTTCACGAGTGCCTCGGCCTCCTTGACCGGCACGCCCAGCGCCTCCGCGAACTGCGGGACAGCGACCGGCTCGCCTTTGGCCAGTTCCCGGAGCAGGACGATTCCCGCGCGCTGCTCCTCGGACGACAGGCCTGGCATCGCCGCCTCCGACAGTTGAATCAACGTCGCCATGCTCTTCTGCGTCATCGGACTCTCTCCTCTCGCTTCCTCCGCCGGGTGAAACAGGAGCGACCCGGGGTCACAGCGGACGCGGATCCGACCCCAGTCGACTACGTACGCGCCCTCGATCACCAGGCACAGGCTCGCCCACGGGGACGAGTTTCGTGGGATCTCCTGCGCGGGATCGTAGACCGTGTCGCGCAACCGGAAACCCGCGGCGTCGAGCGCCTTGAGCGATGGCCCGCAGTCGTCAGGCCGCGCAGCAGGAGAGCTTCGCCACGTCCCTGGTGAACGACTGGGCGGCAAGCTTGATGCCCTCCGACAGGGTGAGGTAGGGGTGGAACGCCGCGGTGAGATCGTCGATCGTGAGCCCATGCTTGATCGCCAGCGCGGGCTCCGTGATCATCTCGCCCGCCTCGGCGGCGAGAATGTGCGCGCCCACGATCTTCCGCGTCGCGGCATCGGCAACGAGCTTCACGAACCCCCGTGTGTCGCGCGCGGCGAGCGCGCGGGGCACGTGCTCCAGCGGCAGCTTCGACACCAGCGGGTTAATCCCCTCCGTCCGCGCCTGCTCCTCAGTGAGCCCCACCGATGCGACCGCCGGGTCGGTGAACGTGACCTTCGGCAGAGCCGTGAGATCATAGCGGCGGGCGTTGCCCGTGAGCGCGTTCTCGGCAGCGAGCGCGCCGCCGTATGCCGCGACGTAGACGAACATCGGATCACCGATCACGTCACCCGCCGCGTAGACGTCCGGGTTCGCGGTCTGGAGGTATTCGGTCACGACGATCTCGCCCTTCTTCCCGAGCGTGACACCGACGGCCTCCAGGCCGAACCCCTTGGTGTTCGCCCGGCGCCCGGTCGCGACGAGCAGCTGCTCGGCGCGCAGCGCACGCGGCTTACCGCCGTCCGTCAACGAGACCGTGCATCCATTGGCCGCGCGGCCGACCTGCTCGATCTGCACCCCCGCGTGCACATCGAGCCCCTCCGCGCGCAAGGAGTCGCCCAACGCGTTCCCGATGTCCGGGTCTTCCACGGGCACGGCCCTGGGGAGGGCTTCAAGCACCGTCACCTTCACCCCCAGCCGCGCGAACATCTGCGCGAGCTCGAGCCCCACCGCGCTCGCCCCGATCACGATCAAGGACTCGGGGAGCCGCTCGAGCGCCATCGCCGTCACGTTGTCGAGATAGCCCGCTTCGGCGAGCCCTGTGATCGGTGCGGCCCAGGGTGAGGCGCCCGTCGTCACCACGATCTTACCGGCCGTGAACGTCCGGCCGTCCGACAGCCGGACGCCGTGGCCGGAAGTGACTTCGGCGCGCCGCTCGAATAACGTGACTGCCTCGTACGATCGCAGCACGTTCCAGTACTTGCCCTGCCGCAGCTCAGCCACTAGCTCGTCCTTCTGCCGACGCACCGTGGCCCAGTCGGGCCCGCCGTCGGTCGTCGGAATGCCCTTGAAGCCGTGGCGGACGCGCCGGTGTTGCGCCTCGGCGGCACGGATCAGCGTCTTCGACGGGACACAGCCGACGTTCACGCACGTCCCGCCGAGCGTACCGCCTTCCACCATCGCGACGCGGGCCCCGAGCTCGGCGCCCTTGATCGCGGCGGCGAAGCCCGCCGAGCCGCCGCCGACGATGACGAGATCGAACTCGCCGCCGCCCCCGCTGCCTCGGGAGATCACCGCGGGGGTGGCGGGCGCTTGCTGCTCCGCTCGGACGCGGGCCTGGTATCCCGCCTTGGCCACGGCGCCCTCGATGCGCGCCGGGGTGGCCTCAGGGCCGGCCGTTACGCGCGCCGACGCGCGCTCGTGGCTGACCTCGATTACCTCCGCCACTCCGGGTACGGACTGGAGCGCCTTGGTGACGGTGCGCTCGCAGTGGTCGCAGGTCATGCCCCGCACTTCGATAGTCACTTCGCGCGTATCCTTCACTGCCGCACCTCTCTCGGTGAACCGACTCACGGTCCTATGCCGGGACGGACGGCTGCACGAGACACGCTCGCACCGCCGCGAGATTCCAGACGCCGGCGAGGATGACCGCGACGAACCCCACAAACGCCAGCGGAACCCAGGGAAAGACGCCGCCAAGCGTGATCAGGCTCCCCTGGCCGAGAGCGCGCCGATCACGGGAGCGACCCCTGCGCAGCACAGGAGCGTCACGGCGGAGCCGACCAGACCGACTCCCGTTGCGCGGCGGGAAGCCCGCGTCGGGTTCACCGGCGCTGCCCGCTCGAATCGGGAAGGATCCGCGCCGGATACCCGGTGCGGCGCGTGAGCTGTGCCGCGATCTCGCCCGGAGTCACCTTCCGCGGGTCGTAGCGCACGACGCCCAGGCTGTCGTCCAGCGTCACCGTCGCGCCGAGCACCCCCGGGATTCTCTTCAAGGCGATTCGGGCCGTGAGAGGGCAGCTGCCACAGGTCATCTTCGAGATATGGAGTCGCACGGTTGCCGTGTCCGGCGCTTGCCGGACCGCCACCGCCTGCGCGCCGGCAACGTCGACGCCGCCTGCGCAGAGGAGCGCCGCGAGCGCAGCGGCCACCAGGTTCGTCGATGCAGTCATGAGCAGGTCTCCTACCGCAGGATGAACGGCAGCCACCACGGGAAGGTGGCAAGGACCGCGACGACGCCCGTGGCGATCCAGAGTGCGCGTCTCATCCGCCGTCGGACCATGGGTGACGCGCACGGCGTCTCCGGCTCGCAGGCCTTCTGCTCCTCGCGCCGGACCGCCACGAAGCCGAGTGCAAGGAAGCCGAACGCGCCGATCACGAAGTAGGGGCGCAGCGGCTCGAACGTGGCGGCGAGCCCCGCGCCGGAGAGGCCGAGGGTGACGGCCACGAGCGGGCCCGCGCAGCACACCGCCGAGCCGACGGCGGCGCCGACGGCGCCGAGTGTGGCGAGGATGGTCTTGCTCATCGTCACGCTCCCTGCCGCAGCACGTGCGCCACCGCGCTCTTCAGGCCTGCGAGCGCCTTCGCGCCCTGGCCCTTCTCGACGCTCGCCGCGACGCAGGTGTCCATGTGCCCCTCGAGCAGCTCGACCGCGACGGAGTTGAGGGCCTGCTTGAGCGCCCCGACCTGGATCAGGATGTCGTCGCACGATTGGTGTTCGGTGATCAAGCGCTGCACGCCGCGCACCTGTCCTTCGATGCGCTTCAGGCGGTTCTGGATGCGGCGCTCGACGTCCGGCTTGAGATAGACGTCGGTGAGACAGATGTCGGCCATGGGTCCCCCTTGCTGTGATACCGGCTGGTGGTATTATACCTATCCAGGGTATCCGGGGCAATGCCCTGGGAATGCCCCGGGAGGATTGACCCTGGAGTCTACTCCAGGGTTTATGATCAGAACACGAGGATGCAGACGATGACGCAGGCACCGCTCCGCATCGGCCAGCTGGCGTCCCTCGCGGGCGCGACGCCCGACACGCTCCGTTACTACGAGCGCCTTGGGCTCCTCCCGCGCCCCGCGCGGACGGACGGCGGATACCGGCTCTACGAGCACACCGCCCTCGAGCGCATCGCGCTCATTCGCAAAGCCCACGCGCTCGGCCTCACGCTCCGCGAGGTGCGGGAGGTCCTCGAGATCGCGTCCGGCGGCCGCGACCCGTGCACGCACGTACGCGCCCTGCTCGAGCGGCGCCTCGGCGAGATCAGAACGAAGATCGTCGATCTGCGGTCGCTCGAGCGCACGCTCGCAAAGGTTCTCGCGGACGCTCAACGCAGCCCGCCGGGCGAGGCGTGCGTGTGCAACATCATCGAATCCACGGAAATGCGGAGTGCGGAACGCGGAATGCGGAATCGAAAGACGCGCGCCCATTCCGCATTCCGCAATCCGCAATCCGCATTCAAGAGCAAGGAGGACGCATGAAGGCCCCCAAGCACGTTTACCTACTCTGCCCCGCCTGCGACGCGTGCCCGACCGTGGAGATCTACGACGACGGCCGCGTCACGATCGGCGAGTCCCCCAACCTCGTGACCCTCGGGCGGGAGGAGTGGAACGAGCTGGTGCGGGGGATCAAAGCCGGGGCGCTGGCCGAGATCTGAGCATCGACGGCGCGACGTGGGGGACCCGAACCGGCTTCGTCGGCGCCGTGCTCGCGACGACGTGCTGCGCCCTGCCGAGCCTCCTGGTGGCGCTGGGGCTCGGCGGCGCCGTGGCGAGCGCGGTGAGCGCCGTGCCCGCCGTGACGTGGCTCAGCGCGCACAAGGCATGGGTGTTCGGGGCCGTCGGGCTCCTGCTCGCGGCGGCGTGGGCCATGATGACGGGCCGGGTCCCGACGGCCTGGCTCCGCGCCCGCGTCTGCCCCGCGGGTGGGCCGCCCGTGAACGTGCGCGCGCTCTGGCGGCTCTCGCTGGTACTGTATCTGCTCTCGCTCGGAGTCGCCTATCTGGGCGCTCCGGTCGCACGGACGATCTGGGGGTAGTGACATGAGAAACACAGTGGTGACACTCGCGCTGTGGATCGGACTGGCGGCGCTGCCGTCGCCCGCGGCAGCCCAGGCCCCGGGCGACTCGCTCCGGCTCACGGTGGACGGTATGGTCTGCTCGCTCTGCGCCTACGGCGTCGAGCACCGCCTGGGGAAGCTCGATCAGGTCGAGCAGGTGAACGTGAACCTCGACAGCGGCCTCGTGGTCGTGCTGCTCAAGCGGGGCGCGGCCGTGAGCGACTCCACACTCACGGAGGAAGTGCGCCGGGCGGGTTTCGCGCTCCGCGGCGTGCAGCGTTTCAAGCGCGAATCCGCGAGCGAATCGCGCTGAGGGTCGTCCAGGCCCTCTGCGTCCTCGCCGCCCCGCTCGCCGCCCGCGCGCAGGAGCCGATCTTCGTCACGCCCCCCGTGACCATGTACGAGTTCGGCGGCGTCGTGGGCGTGAACGTCGAGCGCCAGGGGCGCGTGACGGGGGTCAGCTCCGAGGTGGCGTTCGGGGTGCTGTCGCCGTGGACGGTATCCCTCCACGCCGTCGGCATCGACGCCCCTGGAGGGTCGCCCGAGCTCGCGAGAGTGCACCTCGGGACGCGCGTGCGTCTCCTCAAGCGCGACCGGCCGCGCGAATGGCTCATCCTTTCCGCGTACGGCGCGGGCGCTCTGCCGGCG
>JBOHSV010000429.1:0-2738 GCA_050921735.1 Gemmatimonadales bacterium
CCGGCATGCCGGTCCACGTCGTCGCCGCGGCGCAGCTGTCGTTCGTGGGCGTGGCCCCGACGCTGTCGATCCTGGCGCTCGCCCTCATCGGGCTCCAGGTGCTGGCCGACCGCCTCTTCCGGGCGCCGGCCGTCGCGCTGTTCACGGCGCCCGTCGCGGCGGGCCTCGTGGGCCTGGGGCTGCTGGTGGGGCTCGCCCCGGGACCCCCGGCCGCGGGCGGGCGCAACGCCTGGCTCATCATGCACGTCGCGCTCAGCGCGCTCGGGGTGGCGCTGCTCGCGCTCGCGTTCGCGTCCGCCGCGCTCTATCTCCTGCAGTTCCGCGAGCTCAAGACGAAGCGCTTCGGCCAGATGTTCCGCTACTTCCCGCCGCTGGAGCGGCTCGACCGCCTGAACCGCGCGGCCCTGGTCGCGGGCTTTCCGGTGCTCACGCTCGGCGCGCTGCTCGCCCTGGGGTACGCCGTCCGGTTCGCGGGAGGCCTGCACGTCACGCAGGCCCAGCTGGTGTGGGGCGTGTTCACCTGGGTGGTCCTGGGGTGGGCGGTGTGGGTGCGGACCCTGCGCGGATGGGGCGGCCGGCGCGCCGCGTTCGCGAGCATCGCGGGGTTCGCCGCGGTGGTGCTGGTCTACGTGGCCCTCAAGCTCGCCGAGCCGGGCGCCGAGCGGTTTCTGTGATGGACGTGCCGGGGTCGGGCATCGCCGTGGTCGGGGTGAATCACCGCACCGCACCGCTCGAGGTGCGCGAACGGTTCGCACACGCCGCCCACGAGGTCCCGCGCGCCCTCGACCGCGTGCTCCAGTCCGGGGCCGGCGGCGGCGTCCTGCTGTCGACCTGCAACCGCACCGAGTTCTATCTGGCGGAGCCCTCGGACCAGGCCGCGGACCTGGTGTGGCGGCTGCTGGGCGAGCGTCTGGGCGACGGGCGCGAGGCGAGCGCTTACGGCTACCTCGCGCGGGATCGCGAGGCCGTGCGCCACCTGTACCGGGTGTCGGCCGGCCTCGATTCCATGATCCTGGGCGAATCGCAGATCCAGGGGCAGGTCCGGGAGGCCTGGGAAACGTCGCGGGCCCAGGCCGGCCCGATCCTGCACCGCCTGTTCCAGACCGCCCTGCTCGTGGGCGCGCGGGTCCGGACCGAGACGGGCCTGGGCCGCGGCGCGGCCTCGGCGCCCTCGGCCGCCGTGGCGCTGGCGGGCAAGATCTTCGGCTCCCTGGCCGGCCGCCAGGCGCTGATCCTCGGGGCGGGGGACATGGCCGAGCTGGCCGCCGCCTGCCTGGTGGACGAGGGCGTGACGGTCACGCTGGTGGCGAACCGCACCTACGAGCGGGCGCGGGCGCTGGCGGAGCAGTTCGGCGCCCGCGCCGCCACGCTGGAGGAAGCCTGGGAGCACGTCGCGACGGTGGACGTGCTGCTCTGCTCGACGGCGGCGCCGCATGCCGTGGTGACGTGGGACCGGATCGCGGGGGCGGTGGAGCGGCGCGGCCGCAAGCCGCTGTGCATCCTCGACCTGGCCGTGCCGCGCGACGTGGAACCGGCGGTGGCGCAGCTCGAGCACGTCTTCCTGTACGACGTCGACGACCTGCAGGCCGTGGCGGCCCAGGCCACCGCCGGGCGGCGCGACCAGGTCCCCGCCGCCGAGCGGATCGTGGACGAGGAGGTGGAGCAGTTCCTGGCGTGGTACGACGGGCTCCAGGTCGTCCCGGTCATTCAGCAGTTCCGCAGCCGGCTGGAGGCGCTCCGGGCGGCCGAAGTGGAACGCGTCTTGCGACAGTTGGGACACCTGGCCCCGGAGGACCGCGCGAGGGTCGAGCAGCTGAGCCACGCGCTCCTGAACAAGATCCTGCACCACCCCACGGTGGCGCTGAAACAAGCCGCCGGCGCGGGCCGCGCGTACGCGCTGCTCGAGGCGCTGCGGCGACTCTTCGGACTGGAGCGATCGACGTGAAGCAACGGGTGCTGATCACGGGCGGGGCGGGGTTCATCGGCTCGCACGTGGCGGACGCGCACCTCGCGGCCGGCGACGACGTCACGGTGCTGGACGACCTCAGCAGCGGCGCGCGGTCCAACGTGCCCGCGGCCGCCCGCTTCGTCGAGGGCGACGTCCGCTCGGCCGAGGCGCGCGCCCTGGTCGCCACCGGCGGGTTCGCGATCCTCAACCACCACGCCGCCCAGATGGACGTGCGCCGCTCGGTGGCCGACCCGGTGTTCGACGCGCAGGTCAACGTGCTGGGCCTGCTCAACCTGCTGGAGGGCGCCCGGGCGGGCGGGGTGCGGCGCGTGGTGTTCGCGTCCTCGGGCGGGACGGTCTACGGCGAGAGCCAGGCGCTCCCGCTGGCGGAGGAGGCGCCCAAGTTTCCCGCCTCGCCGTACGGGACCGCCAAGCTCGCCGCGGAGTACTATCTCGCGACCTACGCGCAGCTCTACGGGCTCGAGGCCGTCGCCCTGCGGTACAGCAACGTGTACGGCCCGCGCCAGCGCGCGGACGGTGAGGCGGGCGTCGTGGCGATCTTCGGCCGCCGGATCCTGGCCGGGGAGCCGCTCATCATCTACGGGGACGGCGAGCAGACGCGCGACATGGTGTTCGTCGGGGACGTCGCCGAGGCGAACGTCGCCGCCGCCACGTGCGCCCTGCCGCCGCTCGACGCGGTGGACGCGCGCGCGTGGAACATCGGCACCGGCGTGGAAACGTCGGTGAACCGGCTGGCCGAGCTGCTGGCGGCGGCCGCCGGGCGCACGCC
>JBOHSV010000430.1:0-1877 GCA_050921735.1 Gemmatimonadales bacterium
ACGTCCAAGTGCGTTACCGCCCGCAGCCGCCGGGCCCCGAACGGCACCACCAGCACGCCCTCCCGGGCCAGTCGGGCGACGGCCGCCTCGGCCGTCAGATCCGGCGCGAGCACGTCGAGCATGACGATGTTCGACTCGGGGACGGACGGGCGAACCGACGGGCACTCCGACAGGAGATCGGCGAGCAGACGGGCGTGGGTGTGGTCCTCGGCGATGCGCGAGAGATTGTGGTCGAGCGCGTACAGCGCGGCCGCGGCCAGGATGCCGGACTGCCGCATCCCGCCACCCAGCCGCCTGCGCAGCTCCCAGGCCCGAGCCCGCCGCTCGCCCCGGAAGGCGAGGCACGAGCCCACCGGGCACCCCAGCGCTTTGGAGAAACTGACCATCACGGTGTCGGCGCCGGCGGTGAGGCGCGCGGGCGGCACGCCGAGCGCCGCCGCGGCGTTCCACAGGCGGGCGCCGTCGAGGTGCACCGGGAGCCCGGCCTCACGGGTGACGGCGACGATGCCGCTCAGCACGTCCGGGCGCATCAACCGGCCGCCGGCCGCATTGTGCGTGTTCTCGACGGCCACGGCCGAGGTGCGGGCGAGATGCGGTGACGCGGGCCGCAGGGCGGCGCGGACCCGCTCGCCGGTGAGGAGGCCGTCGGGCGTCGGGATCGGCCGGATCTGCACGCCGGACAGCGCGGCGACGGCGGCCATCTCGTAGTGCACCAGGTGGGCGTCGGCCTCGAGCAGCAGCTCGGTGCCCGGGCGGGAATGGAGCAGGATCGCCGTCTGGTTGGCCTGGGTCCCGGACGGAAAGAACAGGGCGTCGTCCAGGCCCAGCAGCTCGGCCGTGCGGCGCTCGAGCCGGCGGGTGGTGGGATCGCCGTCCAGGACGTCGTCACCCACCTCCGCCTCCGCCATGGCGCGGCGCATGCCCGGGGAAGGCTTGGTGACCGTGTCGCTGCGGAGATCGATCGGCGTCATCCCAGTCGTACCCGCTGGGCCCGCCGCAGCCGCAACAGATCGTACGTCTCGGCCACTTCACCCCCGATCAGGAACACGTAGGCCGTGTAGTAGACCCAGACCAGGAACAGCAGGAAGGCGGCCGCATTCGCGTCCGACACCAGGCGGTCGAGCGTGGCGAAGTTGGCCAGGAACACGGCGTACACCCGCTTGGCGAGCTCGGTGGCGAGGGCGCAGAACAGGGACGCGACCAGGGCCGTGCGCCAGAAGATGCGCCGGGCGGGGAGGAACTTGAAGAGCAGGAAGAACAGCAAGGTGCTCGACGCGAACGCCACGATCTGGAGGCTCCAGCGCCCCAGCCAGCTGCTCCACGCCTCGAGGAACGAGATCCAGGCCGACAGCAGGGCACTGCCCACGAACAGCAACGCCGCCACCACGACCATCGCCAGGTCCACGAGCTTCGCCAGCGGCCAGGGGCGGCGCTCATCGGTGTCGAACACCTCGTTCAGCGCGGCGCGCAGCCCGGCGAACAGCCGCGTCGAGAACCACAGGAACAGCGGCACACCGATCAGGGCCAGGGTGCCGCGGTTCTCCACGATGCCGGCGAACAGGCGCTCGAGCGCGGCGAAGCGGCCGGCCCCGCCCGGCGCCTCCGCGGGCAGGAAGCGCTGCAGCAGCTCCTGGAGCTCGATCTGCTGGGTGGTGACCTGGTGCTGCACGAGGTACCCCGCCACCCCCAGCAGCAGGACGACGAACGGGATGGCGGTGAGCAGGAGATCGAACGACACAGCGCCGGCCAGGAAGGGAATGTTGTCTTCGACGGCCGCTGCGACGGTCCGGCGGACGAAGCCGGTGAACGAGCGGTGCCAGCCGGCGTCGCGTCTCAGGCCGGCCGGCCCCGCCGCCGCGCCCGGGCCTCCGCGAGGC
>JBOHSV010000431.1:0-5801 GCA_050921735.1 Gemmatimonadales bacterium
GCGCAATACTAACGAGTTGCGCTGTCCAGCGTAAAGGACAACGGCGAGGAACCTACCGCGCGTGCTTATCGTTAAGCACAACGTCTCCAGCGGTGGACTCCGGGAAATACATCATGGCTGCGCTGAAAGGCGGCGCGCTCGTCGCTTACCTGCTGGTCTGCGTGGTGTGGGGCTCGACCTACCTCGCGATCCGGATCGGCGTCGAGCGGTTGCCACCGTTCCTGTTCGCCGGCATCCGGTTCGTCATCGCCGGCCTGCTGCTGCTGGCCGTGGCGCGCGCGCTCGGGCACCGCCTGCCGCACCGCGGGGCGGAGTGGCGGACCCAGATCGTCGTGGGCCTCCTGCTGCTGGCGGGCGGCAACGCGTCGGTCGTGTGGGCGGAGCAATACGTGACCTCGGGCGCGGCGAGCATCTTCGTGGTGACCGTGGCGCTGTGGATCGCGTTCTTCGACGCCCTGCTTCCCGGCGGGAAGTCCGACCTCAACTGGCGGGTGCTGCTCGGTCTGGCCCTGGGCTTCGCCGGCACCGGCCTGTGGGTGGGCGCGAGCCCGGCCGAAATCCTGCGCGCGGACCTGCGCGGGCCGCTGGCGCTCACGGCCGCGAGCGCGTCGTGGGCGCTGGGCTCGGTGTACTTCAAGCGCCGGCCCGGCGACACGAGTCCCTACGTCGCCTCGAGCCTCCAGATGCTCGCGGGCGGGGCGTTCGTGACGCTCGTGGGGCTCGCGCTCGGCGAGGCGGGCGTCTGGCGCTTCTCGGCCGCCGGCATGGGCGCGCTCGCGTATCTCGTGGTCTTCGGCTCGATCGTGGGCTACAGCGCGTACGCCTACGCCCTGCGGCACGCGCCCGCGACCATCGTGGGCACGTACGCCTACGTGAATCCCGTGGTCGCGGTCCTGCTGGGGTGGGCGATCCTCGACGAGCCGGTGTCGCTCCGGACGTTCGCCGCCATGGGCCTGATTCTGAGCGCCGTGGTGTGGATCCAGGTGTCGCACTTGGCGGTCAGGCGGCCGGGCGGTCGGGCAGTCAGAGGTCCGGTAGAAGCGGCCGCGGGCGAGTGAGCTGATCGCCCGCGCGGTCGCGGTGGCGCCGCTCGACACCAGCGGCAACGCCGACGCCGCGGGGAAGATCGTGTTCCTGTCGCTCGGCATGTCGAACACCGCGCAGGAGTTCTGCTCGCAAGGGGGCGGCCTGCCGTGCGACCCCTGCTCAACCCCGAGCCATACGCGTACGAGTCGGGGTTCGCGGTGAAGTGGCTGATCGAGGCGCAGATCCGGCAGGGCGCCGACGGCGCACCCGACTCGGTCGCGGGCGACCTGCGCTACGCGGCCGCCCCGTGGCTCGGGCGGGCGGCCTACCTCTGGGCCGACGGATTGCGGCCGCGCTCCGACGGGCTCACGTGGGCGCGGGCGGACTTTGCCGGTGACGGGACGCACCCGGCGCAGCCGGGGGAGGACAAGGTCAGCAGGCTGCTCTTGGCCTTTTTGAAGTCCTCGCCCCACACGAAATGGTGGTTCCTGAGCGGCGGCACCTGTCCCTAGCCGGCCCTCACGCCGGCGGCGGCAGGCTCGACCCCGGCGCCGCGCTGGGCGGTCCGCCCCGCAGGGCTGGCTTCCCCTCGCCGAGGTTGCTGAATCCCCGGCGCGTGACGTAGGCGAACTGAATGTCCGGCGCGCGCTCGAACTCGGCCAGGATGTCCTCCCAGATCGCCTGCTCGGTACCGCGCCGTCGCCGCGGCTCGACGAGATACCGCATCGTGAGCTGGACACCGTCCTCGACCACCCGCGTGTAGACGATGGGCGTCAGCTTGGCGTAGGCGATGAGGTACTTGCGCGACGCCTCGAGCAGGTGGCGCTCGGCCTCGGGCGTCAGGGCCTCGGCGTGGCGCGCCGCGATTCGCGTCAGCACCTCCTTGGCCTTCCGCCAGTTGCTCTCGAACGTGATCGACACCGCGATCTCGTGCCACAGATAGGGGAACCCCTGATGGTAGTTCGCGATCGGCTCGGAGAACGCGCGGCCGTTCGGCACGTGAATGATGCGACCCGTGCTCTGATCCGCCTGCACCCACCCGCCGATCTCGTTGAGCGTAAACTGAAAGACCCCGATGTCGATTACGTCGCCGGCGCTCTGGCCGATCTGGATGCGGTCGCCCACCTCGAACGGCTGGCGCCAGACGATGTACGCCCACCCCGCGATGTTGGCGACCAGATCCTTCAGGGCGATGGCGAGGCCCGCCGACAGCAGGCCGAGGAAGGTGGCCAGGGCGCCGAGGCCCGAGACCCACAGCCGGCCGATGAGGAGGGTCCCCAGGGCCACCGAGACGTAGGTCGTGACCTTACGCCAGCGATAGCGCGCCCAGGGGTCCCGCACGCGACGATAGGCGAGCGCCAGCGCGACCCGGCGGGCGAGCCAGAGGCCCGCGAGGATGACCGCGGTGCTCAAGAGACGGCGTTGGAGCTCGGGGGCGAGTCCGAACTGCTGGAGCCAGTCGAACACGGAACCAAACTAGCCTCTTTCGTATTCCGCCACCACAGCCGATCTTGGCCGTGACTCGTCCGGGACGCCGTCGTGGAACACGTCCTCGCCCTGCGCGATCTGGCCGTCATTTTCGCCGGCTCGGTCGTCGTGATCCTCGCGTTTCACCGCCTGCGCCTGCCGGTGATGCCGGGGTTCATCGTGGCCGGCATGCTGCTCGGCCCCAACGCGCTCGCGCTCGTGGAGGACGCGCACCGGGTCGAGAGCCTGGCGGAAGTGGGCGTCATCCTGCTGCTCTTCACGATCGGGATCGAGTTCTCGCTCGCCCGTCTCAAGGAGATGGGCCGGCAGGTGATGGGCACGGGCGCCGGCCAGATGGGGGTCACGATCCTCGCCACGCTGGCCATCGCGTTCGTCTACCTCCGCGAGTGGCGGGTCGCCCTGTTCCTCGGCTTCCTGGTGGCGCTCTCCAGCACGGCCATCGTCCTCAAGATTCTCACGGACAAGGGCGAGATCGACACGCCCCACGGCCGTCTGGCGACAGGGCTGCTGATCTTTCAGGACCTCTGCGTGATCCCGATCATGCTGGCGCTGCCCTTCCTGGCCGGGACGGCGGGGGGCGGCGCCCGCGGGCTCGCTCTCGCCCTCGCCAAATCGGCGCTCCTCGTCGTCGGCGTGGTCGTGGCCGCGCGCACGCTCGTGCCGCGGATTCTGGAAGAGATCCTGCGGACGCGGAGCCGCGAGCTGTTCCTCATCGCCATCATCCTCATCGGCACCCTGACCGCGCTCGGCACCTCGGCCGCAGGCGCGTCGCTCGCGCTGGGCGCCTTCCTCGCCGGCCTCGTGATCTCGGAATCCGACTACGCCCACCAGGCGCTGGCCGAGCTGATGCCGTTCCGCGACGTGTTCATCTCCCTGTTCTTCGTGGCGGTGGGCATGCTCGTGCAGCTCGACTTCCTGGCCCAGCAGCCGGTCCTGACGCTCGCCGGCGTCGTGGTGATCATGGCCGGCAAGACGCTCGGGGCGGCCGTGGGGCCGTCGCTCATGGGGTATTCGGCGCGCGTGGCCCTGCTCGCGGGCGTCGCCGTGTCGCAGATCGGGGAGTTCTCTTTCGTGCTGGCCCGCGAAGGGCGCGAGACCGGCCTGCTCACCGAGGGGCTGTACCAGAGCTTCCTCGGCGTCGCGGTGTTCACCATGCTCGTGACGCCGTTCCTGCTGCAGAGCGGGCCGGCGCTGCTGGACCGCCTGGAGCGCGTCGTGGCGCTGGACCGGGTGCTCCCGGGATTCCGGCCGCGCGGCTTCGGCCCGGTGGAGGAGCCGATCGCCAATCACGTGATCGTCGCGGGCTACGGCCTCAACGGGCGTAACCTGGCCACGGCCCTGCGCGCCATCAACGCGCCGTTTCTCATCGTGGAGCTGAACTCCCAGACCGTGCGGGACGCGCGGGCGCGCGGCGAGCCCGCCTTCTATGGCGACGCGACGCGCGAGGAGATCCTCAAGGCGCTCGGCATCGAGCGCGCGCGGCTGCTCGTGATCGCGATCTCGGACCCCGCGGCCACGCGCCGCATGGTCCGCGTGGCCCGCACGCTCAATCCCGGCCTTCACATCATCGCTCGCACCCGTTACGTCGTGGAGATCCCGGAGCTCACGCGGCTGGGCGCGAATGTCGTGATCCCGGAGGAGTTCGAGACGTCGATCGAGATCTTCGCTCGCGTCCTCGAGCACTACGCGGTGCCGCCCGCCGACGTCGACCGCCTGGTGGACGAGATCCGCGCGTCGCACTACCAGGCACTTCGCCCCGGCGCAGCGCCGCGCCTCGTGCTCACCGGGGCGCTCGGCGCCATGCCGCAGATGGCCGTGGAGCAGATCGCGCTGGGCGCCGGCGCGCCGGCCGCGGGCCGGAGCCTGGCCCAGCTCGCGCTCCGCTCCAAGACCGGGGCGCTGGTGCTCTCGATCCGGCGCGAGGAGCGCGATCACCCCACGCCCGATCCCAATTTCCGCCTCGCGGCCGGCGACGTGCTCGTCGTCGTCGGCCAGCCGCAGCAGCTGGCGGCCGCGCGCCGCGTCCTCGCCGGTGACGGCGCCGCCCCCGCGGCCTAGGAGACCCCATGCGCCCGTTCCCGCTCTGCGTTCTGGCGCTCGCCGCGGCCGGCCCGCCGCTCGCGGCGCAGCAGCCCACCCCCCTCACCATCGGCCCAGTGTCCGCACGCGCCGGCACCGCCGCCTCGGGCTTCCTCGACGTGCCGGCGGGCACCGACGCCGGCACCCGCATCCCCATCACCGTGGTGCGCGGCGCCGCTCCGGGACCCACTCTGGCCCTCATCGCCGGCACACACGGCGCCGAGGTGGCGCCGATCGTGGCGCTGCAGCGCGTGCGCCGGACCCTGGACCCCACCCGGCTGCGCGGCAGCCTCATCCTGGTCCACGTGGCCAACCTGCCGTCGTTCCTGGGCCGCACGGTGTACTACAGTCCCGTGGACGGGAAGAACCTGAATCGGGCCTACCCCGGCCGCGCCGACGGCACGGTCTCGGAGCGGATCGCGCACGCGATCACCACGCAGGTGATCGAGCGCGCCGACTACCTGGTGGACATGCACTCAGGCGACGGCAACGAGTCGCTGCGGCCCTATACCTACTGGAGCCCGCTGGGGCTCGACGCGCGCACGGACTCCGCGGCGCGGGAGATGGCGCTCGCGTGGGGCAACGACCACATCGTGATCGATACCACGCGCCCCCGCGACCGCGCCGCCACCGTGTACACGCAGACCACGGCGCACATCCGCGGGAAGCCCGCGCTGACGACCGAGTCGGGCTACCTGGGCTTGCCGGTCGAGGCGATGATCGAGCGCAACGTGGACGGCGTGTTCCGCCTGCTGCGCCACCTGCGGATGTACCCGGGTGCGCCGGAGCGCGTGGAGCACCCGCTGTACTTCGACCGGACCGAAGTGCTGCGCAGTCCAGGCACGGGCGTGTGGCACGCGACGGTGGAGCGCGGCGAGAGCGTCCAGCAGGGGGCGCGGATCGGCATCCTGACCGACTTTTTCGGCGACACGACGGCCGAGATCCGCGCGCCATTCGGGGGCGTGGTGCTGTACGTGGTGGGCACGCCCGCGATGTCCCAGGGCGAGCCGGTGGGGATGATCGGCCGGCCGGTGCTTCAGCCGTAGCGAAGGGAGGCTTGCCATGCTTCGGCGTCTCGTGCTGCTCGCCGTTCTCGCCGCCGTGCCGGCCTGCGCCGGCACCGCCAAGCCCGACGAGGACTACGTCCCGCGCACCGAGACCATGCTGCGCGTGGAGAACCAGGACTTCCTCGACATGAACGTCTACGC
>JBOHSV010000432.1:0-1528 GCA_050921735.1 Gemmatimonadales bacterium
CCGGCGGACCGCGGCGGCATCGAGCTCGGCGGCGAGCGGGGCCACCTCCACCTGCTGCTCGCGCCCGGCCGCGGCGAGGTTGATCGCCGCCTCGAGAGCGTCGGCCGCGCGGAACAGCAGCTGGATCAGGGCGGCATCGGGCGCCGTGCCCCCGCGCCGCAGGCGGTCGAGCAGGTTTTCCATGCGGTGCGCGAGATCGGCCACGCGGGCGTAGCCCATCGTGGCAGCCATCCCTTTGATGGTGTGCACCGCGCGGAAGATGCCCGCCACCGGCTGGGGCGCGGCGGGCTGGCGCTCCCACTCGAGGAGCAGCTGATTGCAGGCGGAGAGGTGCTCCCGGCTTTCGGCCAGGAACAGCTCGGCGTACTGCGACAGATCCATCCGCTACCCCAGGACGCGCTGGACGGCCTCGAGCACGCGGGACGGCTGGAAGGGCTTGACCACGAAGTCCTTGGCGCCGGCCTGGATCGCTTCGACGACGAGTGCCTGCTGCCCCATGGCGCTGCACATCAGGATCTTGGCGTGGGCGTCGAACTTGACGATTTCCCGCACCGCGTCGATGCCGCCCATGTCCGGCATCACGATATCCATGGTGACGAGGTCCGGCCGGAGCTGCTTGTATTTGTCCACGGCCTGCGATCCCGTTTCCGCCTCGCCCACGACCTCGAAGCCGGCCTGCGCCAGGATGTCGCTGATCATCGTGCGCATGAAGATGGCGTCGTCGCAGACGAGCACCGTGTGGCTCACACGTCCTCCTCGGAACTCAGCTCAGAATGGGCGCGAGCAAAGCGTCTGGATCGAGAACGACAACGAGCTGGCCGGCGCGCCGCCCCACCGCCCGGACGAGCGTCGGGTCGAGGCCGGCCAGCGCCTGCCGGGGCTCCAGACCGTCCCCGGCCACGGCGAAGAGGTCCACCACCTCATCCACCGTGAGCCCGATCAGCTTGCGGGTGCCCGCCGCCGTCCCGGCCACCTCGAGCAGCACCAGGCTCCCGCCGCCCTCCCCGTTGGGAGCCGGCTGGCTCAACGCCCGCCACCCTTCCACCACCGTCACGAGCGTCCCCCGGACATTGACGAGACCGGCCACCGTGGGCGGGGCGCCCGGAATCCGGGTGGCCGCAAGGCGCGGCAGGATCTCCCGGACCCGGTCCACCTCGGCCGCGCACACGAGCTTCCCTACCCGAAAAACGAGCAGTCGGACGTCGCCGGCGTCACTCATCCGAGGTGAAGAAGCCAAGATACTGCAAGGGGTTGCGTTGAGCAAGCAAGTCGGGATCGTGGGCCGCACGGGCGAGCGCCGGACGCAGCTCGATGGGCCATTCGGACCGGAACACGAGCGCCGCGCCGCTCACCGGATGCGTGAGCCGCAGCTCGGCGGCATGCAACAACTGGCGCGGCGCCAGCGCCTCCACGGCTTCCGCCTCGCGGCGGAGCGACGGCGTCACCCGCCGGCTGCCGCCGGCGCCGTAGTCCCGGTCGCCCAGCACCGGGTGGCCCACGTGCGCGAGGTGCACGCGAATCTGGTGCG
>JBOHSV010000433.1:0-2875 GCA_050921735.1 Gemmatimonadales bacterium
CCACGAGGTCGCACAGCGTGACGTCGGTCTCGTGCCCCACGGCGGACACCACGGGCACCGGCACGGCCGCGACGGCGCGGGCCACGCGCTCGCTGTTGAACGTCCACAAGTCTTCCTTGGAGCCGCCGCCCCGCCCCACGATGGCCGCGTCGAGGGGCCGCGCGGCGTGGATGCGGGACACCAGCGCGAGGGCCGCGCACAGATCGTGCTCCGCGCCGTCGCCCTGGACCCGCGCCGGCACGAAGACGATCTCGGCCAGCGGCCAGCGCCGCCGCGCCAGGGTCAGCACGTCCGTCAGCGCCGCCCCGTCGGGGCTCGTCACCAGCGCGAGCCGCTCGGGGTAAGCCGGCAGGCGGCGTTTGCGCGCGGGGTCGAGCAGGCCGTCCTTCGCCAGCGCGGCGCGGGCGCGCTCGAACGCGATCTGCCACAGCCCGCCGGCGGCCGTGGTGAGCAGCTCGATCACGGTGAGGCGGAACTCGCCGCGCTCTTCCCACACGGTCGGGCGGGCGAGCAGGAACACTTCCAGGCCCTCGCCGGGTGCCGCCGGCAGGCGCCGGTTGTCCGTGGCCCACATGACGCAGCGGATCTGCGCCGCGCGGTCGCGCAGCGTGAAGTACCAGTGCCCGCTCTGGTAGCGCTTGAGCCCCGTGACCTCCCCTTTGACCCACACGGGGCCCTCGAAGCCCGCCTCCAGCAGCCGGCGCGCGTGCCGCGTGATCTGCAGGACGGAATAGGCGCCCTCGGGCGCCGCCGTCGCGAACAGGTCTAGGGGGTCACCCACTGGCGCGCCGCCTGCACGGTGTTGGAGAGCAGCATGGTGATGGTCATCGGGCCCACGCCGCCGGGCACGGGCGTCACGGCCGCCGCCACCTTGCGCGCCTCGGCGAACTTCACGTCGCCCACCAGCCGGTACCCCTTCTTGGTGCTGGCGTCGTCCACCCGGTTGACCCCCACGTCGATCACCACGGCCCCCGGCCGGATCATGTCGCCGGTCACGAATTCCGGCTCGCCGATGGCGACGATGAGGATCTCGGCCAGGAGCGTGACGTCCGCGATGTTGCGGGTGCGGGAGTGGCACACGGTCACCGTGGCGTTCCCGCCCGGGCCGTTGTGCAGCAGGAGGGCCGCCATCGGGCGGCCCACGATGTTCGAGCGCCCCACCACCACGGCGTGCCGTCCGGTGGTGTCCACGCCGCTCTTGATCAGCAGCTGCTGCACGCCGTACGGCGTGGCGGGACGGAACCCGGTGGGATCCCCCACGGACACCTTGCCGACGTTTTCCGGGTGGAATCCGTCCACGTCTTTGGCGGGATCGATGCGGTGGAGCACGCGGTGGGCGTCGATCTGTGGCGGGAGGGGGAGCTGCACGAGGATGCCGTGAATCTTGTGGTCCACGTTGAGGCGCTCGACCAGGGCCAGCAGCTCGGCCTCGGTGGTTTCCCGGGGCAGCCGGATGGTCTCGTGGTACAGTCCGGCCTCGTCGCACGCCCGGCCTTTCATGCGGACGTACACGTGCGAAGCGGGGTTGTCGCCCACCAGGACCACGGCGAGGCCGGGGGTCACGCCGCGGGCCTTGAGGGCGGCGATGTCGTCGGCCAGCTCGCGGCGCATCGTCCGCCCGATGGCGGTGCCGTCGATGAGCTTAGCGGGCAACGTCCACCGCCCGCGTCTCGCGAATCACCACGACTTTGATCTGGCCGGGGTACTGCAGCTCCCGCTCGATCGCGCGGGCGAGCTGAGTCGAGAGCTCGATGGCCTTCGCGTCGTCCATGGCGTCGGGCGACACGACGACGCGCACCTCCCGGCCCGCCTGGATGGCGTGCGCTTTCTCGACCCCCGGGAATGCGGCGGCGAGCTCCTCGAGCCGGGTGAGCCGCTTGACGTAGGTCTCGAACGCCTCGCGCCGGGCGCCGGGCCGCGCCCCGGAGACCGCGTCGGCCGCCTGGACGATGACGCTGATGGGCGAGTCGTGCGGGACGTCGTCGTGGTGGGCGGCGATGCAGTTGATGACGATGGGGTGCTCGCCGTACTTGGTCGCCACCTCGACGCCGAGCTGGACGTGGGTGCCGTCGTGCTCGTGGGTGAGCACCTTGCCGACGTCGTGCAGCAGGGCGCCACGCTTGGCGAGGTGGACGTCGAGCTTCAGCTCGGCGGCCATGATGCCGGCGAGCCAGGCGACCTCTTTGGAGTGGTGCAGGATGTTCTGGCCGTACGAGGTCCGGTACCGCATCCGGCCCACGAGCTTGACCAGATCGGGGTGCATGCCGTGGATGCCGACCTCGTAGGTGGCCTGCTCCCCCGCTTCGACGATGCCCGCCTCCACGTCGTCGCGGGCCCGGGCGACGAGCTCCTCGATGCGGCCGGGGTGGATGCGGCCGTCGGCGATGAGGCGCTCCAGGGCCAGGCGCGCGACCTCGCGCCGCACCGGATCGAAGCAGCTCACCACCACGGTGTCGGGGGTGTCGTCGATGATCACGTCCACGCCGGTGGCCGCCTCGAAGGCGCGGATGTTGCGGCCCTCGCGGCCGATGATCCGCCCCTTCATCTCGTCGTTGGGGAGCGCCACGGCCGCGACGGTGGATTCCGCGGTCTGGTCGGAGGCGATGCGCTGGACGGCGAGCGCCACGATCTTGCGGGCCTCGCGCTCGGCGTTCTTGCGCGCCTCTTCCCGGATGTCGCGCACGGTGGCGGCCGCCTCGCTGCGGGCTTCGGTCTCCAGCCGGCGCACGAGCTCCTGCTTCGCCTCCTGCGCGGAGAGGCCGGCCAGGCGCTCGAGCCGCGTCAGCGCCTCCCGTTCCCGCTCGTCCACGCCGCGCTCGCGGTCGCCCAGCGCGGCGTCGCGCCGGTCGAGCTCGCGCTCCCGGCGGTCCAGATC
>JBOHSV010000434.1:0-2836 GCA_050921735.1 Gemmatimonadales bacterium
GCGCACGGCGGTGGCCACGACGGGCCGCGCGCTCGACTTCACGCCGGCGTTCTCGCCCGACGGCAAGACGCTGGCGTTCAGCCGGGCCAACGAGGAAGGCACCGACATCTACACCATTAACCTCAAAGACAACTGCTGTTTGCAGCGCTTGACCGTGGGCCGTTTTTCAGACAACTTGTCACCGACTTACAGCCCGGATGGACAGCGGACCGCGTTCGTTTCGACGCGGTCGGGGCTGCCGCAAGTCTACGTGATGGCCGCGGACGGCACGGACCAGCAGTTGTTCGCGCCGTTCGACTACGGGGTGACCGGATCCTCCAATGCGCCGGAGTGGTCCCCGGACGGGCAGTCGGTCGCCTTCCATCGGGACGTGGCCGGGACGTTGCAGGTGTTCGTGCTGGACGTCCGGACGCGCACCGTGCGGCAGTTGACCTCGGTGGGTCGCAACGAGGATCCCACCTGGGCGCCCGACAGCCGGCATCTGGCCTTCGTGTCGGACCGTTCGGGCTACCGGCAGCTGTGGATCATCGATCTCGAGACGGGCCGGATCCGGCCGTTGCTGCAGCGCAGCGGGGCGCGGTTACCGGCCTGGTCGCCCCGGCTGCCGGAGATCGGCTCTGGGAACCGATAACCCTTAAGGGAGAGAGAGCGCAATGAGACGCCTACACTTCCTGGTTCTGGTCGGCTTGACCGCGGCGGCCGTCGCCGCGGCGTGCGGCGGTCCGCCGCCGCCCCCGCCGCCGCCGGAGCCGAACGCGGACTCCATCGCCGCCGAGCGGGCCCGGCAGGACTCGATCGCGCGCGCGGAGGAGGAACGCCGGCGCCAGGAGGAGGAAGCGCGGAGGGCGGCCCAGCGCCGCGCCGACTCGCTCGCGGCGCTCGCGCGGAGCACGGAGGAAGTGCGCAACGCGCTGGCGACCTTCGTCCACTTCGACTTCGACCGGTCGAACATCCGGCCGGGCGACGCGTCGGCGCTGGACCAGAAGGTCCGGATCCTGCAGGCCAACCCCAACGTTCGGATCCGCATCAGCGGCCACTGCGACGAGCGCGGCTCCGACGAGTACAACCTCGCCTTGGGCAACCGGCGCGCCATGTCCGCCAAGCAGTACCTGGTGAGCCAGGGCATCGATGCCGGCCGCATCGAGACGGTGTCCTACGGCGAGGAGCGGCCGGTCGCGATGGGCCACGACGAAGAGTCGTGGGCGCAGAACCGCCGCGACGAGTTCGAGATCATCGCCGGCGGCGACGCGCTCATGCGGCCGTAGCGCACGGCGCGTGCGGCTCCGCCGGCTGGTCGTGCTGCCGAGCCTGGGGCTCGCCGCCGGATGCGCCCTTCGCGGGGACGTCCGGAAGGTCGAGCTCCAGGTCGCGGCGGTCGAGGCGGAGCTGGCGCGCGTCGAGGCGGCGCGCCGGGCGGACCACGACTCGGCGCTGGCGTTCCTCGCGGCGCTGGAGCAGAAGCTCGCCGCCCAGCAGCGCTACCTCGAGCAGCTGCGCGGCGACGTGAAGACGGACCTGCTCGCCGTCCAGCAGTCGCTCGTCACCATCCAGGAGCTGGCCGGCCAGAGCCAGCGGCTGCTCAACGAGCAGCGGCGCCGCATCGAGGAAGCCGCCCGCCGTCCCGTTCCCTCCGTGGACACGGGCGGGGCGGCCGTCCCCGTGGGCCCGTCGGGAGACCCGCGGGGGCCGGGCCCCGAGCAGGTCTACGAGGTGTCCCTGCAACAGTTCCGGCGCGGCAGCCTGGCCACCGCGCGACTCGGGTTCCGCGAGTTCCTGCGGCTGTTCCCCACGCACGAGCTGGCCCCGGACGCGCTGTATTACGTGGGCGAGACGTTCGCGCCCGAAACCCCCGATTCGGCGGCGGCGGTGTATGAGCAGGTGGTGCGACGCCACCCCAACTCACCGCGCGCCCCCTCGGCGCTGTACAAGCTCGGCCTCCTGGCCGAGCAGCGGGGAGACACCGCGGCCGCGCGGACGTACTACGCCCGCGTCGTCGCGGGCTACCCGCGATCCGCCGAAGCCCACCTCGCGCGCGACAAGCTGCAACGCCTCGGGCGCTGACGCCCCGGGGGCCCCGCGTGGCGCAGCCGGCCGGCCGCGAGGAGATGCCGTTCCTCGACCACCTCGAGGAGCTGCGCTGGCGCTTGCTCAAGAGCCTCCTCGCCGTGACCATCGGCACCGCCGCCGGCTGGTTCGTCGTCCAGCACTTCGCCGTGCTCGATCTGCTCAAGCGGCCCATCGCGCCGTTCCTCCCCGACGGCCGGCTGGTGTTCACGAGCCCCACCGAGCCGCTCATGCTGACCCTCAAGCTCGCCTTCGTGGTGGGGCTCGTGGTCTCGTCGCCGGTGGTGGCCTACCAGCTGTGGGCGTTCCTCGCCCCCGCGTTGTACCACCGCGAGAAACGCGTGCTGGTGCCGGCCGTCTCCGCCGGCATCGGCCTGTTCAGCCTCGGCGCCGCGGCGTGCTACCAGTGGGTCCTGCCCGCCGCCCTGCGCGTGCTGTTCGGCTTCCAGACCGCCGATCTCGCCCCGTTCATCACCATCGACCGCTACTTCTCGTTCGCCATCCAGCTGATGGTGGCGTTCGGCGTGGTGGCGGAGCTGCCCCTGGTGGTGACGGTGCTGGCGGCGTTCGGCCTGCTCACCCCCCGGACCCTGATCCGCCACCGGCGCTACGCCATCGTCATCTCGGCCGTGGTCGCGGCGTTTCTCACGCCGCCCGACGCGCTGTCCATGTCGATGATGCTGCTGCCGATGCTGCTGCTGTACGAGATCAGCATTCTCTGCGCCTGGCTGGTGACGCGCCGGCGCGCCCGCGGCGCGGCGGGGACCGGCGG
>JBOHSV010000435.1:0-3165 GCA_050921735.1 Gemmatimonadales bacterium
GTCCGGGTCGTTCGCCTCCACCCCGAAGACGCGGAACGCGCCGCGGCGCGCCGCCAGCACGACCCGTCGGATCCCGCCGCCGTCCGCCGACGCGCCCAGCCAGGGCCCGGGTGGGACGGGCTCGCACGCCGCCTGGTAGCCGAGCGCGCTGAACAGCGCTCCCAGATCCTCGATCCGCTCGGTGCGGGTGACGAGCTCCCGCAGCACCCGGGGCCCCTCGGTGATGACGGGGCCAGGGTAGGGACCGGAGCGCTACAGGTTAGAGACCAGAACTATGCGGATGGAATCAAAACCATGCGGACTGCGGAATGTGGAACGCCGAATAGAAGGTCGGACGCCCATTCCGCAATCCGCATTCCGCATGCACATCAGGTCGCCTTTCGCAAGGTGATGCTCCCGTTCACCGTCTCGAGGTGCAGCGTGCGGCCGCCGTTGCCGATCGTGCCGCGGACGGACTTCGGGCCGAACCGGCCCCGCACCGTCACGGGCCAGTCCGACTCGATGTCCCCGTTGACGGCGCGCGCCTGGATCTCGGTGTGGAGCTCGGCGGGGAACGTGAGCGTGATGCCGCCGTTGACGGTGCGGAAGTCCACCTCGTCGGTCCAGTCGGCGCGGCCCATGGTGGCGTGGATCGACCCGTTCACCGTGTGCGCCTCCGCGTTCCCCCGGGTGGAGACGCGGATGCTGCCGTTCACGGTCGACACGATGGCGTCCGCGCCGAGGCCCGTGGCTTCGAGCTCGCCGTTGACCGTCTGTCCCCGGAACTTGACGCCCGCAGGCACCCGGACCGTGAAGTTGACCGTGACGTCGTTGTTGCGATTATTCGAGTGCCAGCCCTCTCCGGGCTCGCAGGTGTTCTCGCGGCGCGCGTCGTCCGGCGTGGGGTAGACGGCGCAGATCGTGACGCCGTCGGCGTGCTCCACCACCCGGATTTCGACCGACTCGGGGTCACTGCGCCGCGCGGTCTTCGCGGCCACGACCTCCGCCTCGCCGCCGCCCGCGCCCTGGGCCCGGACGGCGCCGTTCACGCCCTTGATCTCGAGCCACTGGCCCGCGGCGATCCGCCCCTTCCACTGGAAGTCCTGTCCGGCGGCGGGCAGGGCCAGGACCACCGCCAGGACCGCGACCATCGCGATAGCTCTCATGTGTCGTGCCTCCTCACCAGTCGTCGTGCTCCTGGTTCTTGTTGCGCTGCTGATTGCGGTTCTTCTCGTTCCGTTCGCCGGGCCGGACCTCGGCGGGACGCCGCAGGCGGATGTCGCCGTCGAACGTCTCCAGCTCGAGCCGCGCGCTGCCGGACCCGAGCGTGAAGCTGAACCGCCGCCGGCGGGTCTCCGAGATCTGCACGGGGAAGCTGGCGTCGAATTCGCCCTCGAACGTCGAGACCGCCACGGTGACGCTGGCGCCCTCCGGCACGCCGACGGTCACGTCGCCGTCGTGCGTGGCGAAGCGGTAGCGCCCCGCGTTCTTGATCGCCCCCTCGTAGTAGATGTCCCCGTCCACGGTGTTGGCGTCCACCGCCGCGGCGTCGATTCCCTGCAGGAAGATGTCGCCGTCCACCGTCTCGGCCGTGATCTCGGCCGTGGTCTCGCTGATCCGCACGTCGCCATCCACCGAGCCCACGTCGAGCCGGCCACGCGCCCCGCGCACCGTGATTTCGCCCTCCACGGAGCGCAGCGTCACCGCGCCGCTTCCGCCCACCAGGCTCACATCGCCTTCGACCGTCTCGGCGGCCACGTTCGCGTCCACGCCGTCCACGACGATATGGGTGTAGACGCCGGAAAGATTCAGCGGCGTGCTCCGGGGGACCGTGAGCTCGAGGTCCGTCAGCCCCGCCTGCCCGCGGCGGCCCTCCGTGCGGACCGTGAGCGACTGGCTGCCGCGCACGATTTCGACCCGGGTGCGGCTCGAGTAACTGGCGCGGACCCGGACCCGGTTTTCGGCCCCGGTCCGGACGACGACCTCGCCCCCGTAGTTGGTGACCGAGAGCCGTGTGCCGGGCTCGACCGTGATGGTCGTGTCCGTCTGCTGGGCCAGGGTCAGGCCCGCGAGCGCGACGAAGGTGGACAGCATCGGAGGAAATTCCTCCTCAGCCCCGGACCGCGAGCGCGTTGGCGCGCCGCAGCAGCTCGAGCTTGCGCCGCATCTGGCCGGCCAGGTGATGGTTCAGGTACGCGTTGCCGGGATCGCGCGCCAGCGCGCGCCGCGAGTCCGCGATGGCGCTGTCGATGATCGCCAGATTCTTCTCGATGATCCGCACGGTGGCGGTGTCCAGGCGCCCCCGGCCCGCCACCAGCGCGGCCTCGAGCTGCGCCACCGCCGCGTCGTAGCGCGGCATGGCGCCGATCAGCCCCACGGGCGAGACCGAGGGCCCCGGGGTCGTGGCGCCCTGGTCCGGCGGCTTCGGCAGGAGCATCATCACCGACCCCGCCGATGCGACCACGAGCACCACGGCCGCCGCGGCCAGCTGCGGCGCGGTGAACGTGAGGCGGCGCCGCATCCAGCTGGCCCGCCTGACCGGAGTGAACGGGGTCAGCCGCGCCGCGATCCGCGGCCACAGATTCCGCGCCGGCGCCCGGTCCTCCAGCGCCCGCGCCCGGGCCACCACGCGGTGCAGATCGTCGAGCACCGCCCGGCAGTCGGCGCACCCCGCGAGGTGCCCCTCGAGCGACTCCCGCTCGGCTCGCGCCAGCGCGCCGTCAACGTATGCCGAAAGCCGGTCGGTCCAGTGGTCGTTCATATGTCGCCTTCGTGTCGCCTCGGTGTCATCTCTCCAGGTACTGCCGCAACGCCATACGCGCGTGGTGCAGCTGCGATTTCGAGGTCCCGGCCACGACGCCCAGCAGGCCAGCGATCTCTTCGTGCGTGTACCCCTCGACGTCGTGCAGCACGAACACCTGGCGCGCCCCCTCGGGCAACCGGCCGATCGCCGCCTCGAAGTCCAGCCCCGCCCCGGGCGTCTCGGGCCGGGCGGGCGCCGCGTCGAGCGCGTCGGCCGCGTCGTCGAACCGGCCGCGCTCGGTGCCCAGCGTCTTGCGGCGGGCCAGGATCACGTTGACCGCGAGGCGATAGAGCCAGGTGCCGAACGCCGCCTCGCCCCGGAACGTGGCGAGCTTCTCCCAGGCGCGGACGAACACGTCCTGCGTCACGTCGTCGGCCAGGTCG
>JBOHSV010000436.1:0-3259 GCA_050921735.1 Gemmatimonadales bacterium
GTACCGTCCTGTGTGAGGCCGCAGGTGTGTTCCCACCCGACGTCCACGCTCGCGAAGCGAAGGTCGCCCGCGACGGGTACGGGCCGCAGGCTGCACTCGACTTGGCGTCCCGCGACGGTCGTGCACACGTCGGCGGCGGACGTGCCCAGCTCGCCGACGTCGTTCAGGCCCCAACAGTAGGCGATCCCGGTCGGCGAAAGCGCGCAGGTGTGTCGCCCGGCCGCCGAGAGGGAGGCGAAGGTCACCTCGCCCACCACCGCCTGGGGCGTGGTAGCCTGGTCGGTGGTTCCGGTGCCGAGCTCCCCAAACGAGTTGGTGCCCCAACAGAACGCCGCCCCCTGCGCGTTCAACGCGCAGCTGAAGCGTTCACCGGCGGCGACAGCCTCGAACGGCGCATGGTCGCCGGCGGACATCGCCAGAACAGGCCGCGGCGATGGTTCGGGCCCCGTCGCTGCGTGATCGCAGGCGATCACGAACAGTGCGGCCAATGCAGGAACTGTGACGAGTTTCATGGCGCTTGTCCTCCTCGAACGCGGGTGTGCGACCGTCGCGTGACAGCGCGGCCAGATTGTCTACGAGGGGATGCGGGGGCGCGGAACGGACGTGCGCCACGCGAAAGGGCGCCGGTAGGAATCGAACCGGCGGAATCGCCGATAACTTCGCCCCTGACAGGGCGTTTCTCAACCCCGCGAGGGCCAAGAGCGCTCACCACTTGGCGACGGCGCCGGGAACACGTAAAGTTGCTCCAACCGTGCTCTTCGACAGACGTGTCACGCTATTGATCGGGCTCGCCGGTCTCGCGGCGCTCGTGCCGCCGCCCGCGGCCGCCCAGTTCGCCGATCCATGGCGCCCGCGCACGACGCCGCTGTGGGGTGTGAGCTACGGACCCGACATCGGCTTCGTGCTCGGAGCCGGCCTCCTTCACGCGCGCTACGCGTTCCGCGCGCTGCCACCCAGCACCCGCCTCCTCGCCCGCGCCGCGTACGCCACGGGCCCCCGCTCGGGCGAGGCGGAGGTCACGGCCGAGCTCCGGCGGCCGCTCGCCCCCGCGACGCTTCACCTCGAGGTCCGAGTCTCGGGGCTCGACATCATCCGGTTCTACGGCTTGGGCAACGAGACCGGCGCCGCGGGGCCCGACAGCGTCTACCCGGTGCGGCAGACAGCGGTGCTCGTCGCGCCAACGGTGTCGCTGCCCCTCGCGCCGCGCCTGCGTCTCGCGCTGGGACCGCTCGTCAAGCACGCGAGCACACGCGCCGACCCCGCCACGGTGTTCGCGACCACGGGCCCGCATTACGGTCAGGGCGATTTCGACGTGGTGGGCGCCGCCGCCAGCCTCGAGCTCGATACGCGAGACGCCCCGGTGGCCGCGGCGCGGGGACTACGATTGCGGATCGCCGCGACGGCCTACCCCGCGGCCTGGGACGCCACCGCGGCCTTCGGAACGGTATCGGCCGAAGCGGCCACGTTTCTCTCGCTCGGCGACCCGGCCGGAGCCACGCTCGCGGTGCGCGTGACTGGCGCTGCGACGCTGGGCCGCGTTCCTTTCCAGGAGCTCGTCTACGTCGGCGGGGCAACGAGCGTCCGTGGGTACGCCGAGCAGCGGTTCGCCGGACGACGCGGCGCGTACGCCAACGTCGAGCTGCGAGGGCGCGTGATCACCATCGGGGCGGGCGACATCGGCGTCTTCGGCCTCGCCGACGCAGGGCGGGTGTGGATGCCTAACGAATCCTCGGACCGCTGGCACGGCGCCGCGGGAGGCGGGTTGTCGTTCGCCCCCGGCGGCCGCCGCGCGGAGACCCTGTCGCTCGCGGTCGCAAGGAGCCCAGAGCGCACCTCGGTCTACTTGCGCGCCGGCCTTCTGTTCTAGCCCTGTCCCATGGACAGCGACACCGGCCGGCCCAGGAACCGCCCGTAGCGCGCGGCCTCGCGGGCGATGGCCCGCCGCTCGACCGCGCTGAGGCGCTTCCGCGGCAGGAGGTCCACCATGAGCCCGTCGGGCGTCTCCCGCGCCCTCCACGTCCCGCTTACCTGGCCGTCGATCACCAGTGAATGCGGGAACGTGACCGTGCCGCTGGGACGGGTCTGGAACGCGTACCCCCCGTGCGGCACCGCGTCCCGATCGCGATACGCCACCAGGAACTCGTCGTAGACGGGCAGGAGATGAACGGCCGGGCGGCCCGCGTCACGCTGCTGTGGACGCGCGACGGTCCAGTAGGTCCGGCCGTCCACGTCACGCCGGCGGGCGCCGCTCATGTCGAGGCCTCGCCGCGCGTCGGCCATGGTGAGTCCCGACCACCACGCGAAGTCCCGCGCGGTCGCGGGGCCGTGGCTCCGGAAGTAACGCCGGATGAGTTCGGCGAGCCCTTCGTCGCGCGGCAGGCGGCGGGCCTGCGGGGCTCGTTCTTCGAGGAGAGCGTACGTGAACTGCTTGCCGCGACGCGGGCCGCTCGTGATCACGCCCTCGAGCTCGGCGTACATGGCGAGGTGCGCCAGGTGTGTGCCCTTGTACGGAAGCCCGGCGCGCTCGAGGTGCCCTGCCAGCTCCGTCCGGGTCAGGCAGTGGCCATCCCGCAGGGCCCGTTCGAAAACGGCGGGGGCGCGCACCAGCACCGCCGGGTCGAGGCCGAGGCGGCGGTTATAGGGCGCCATCCTCCGGTGCACCTGTGGCGCGGTGAGCTCGAGCATCCAGCGGATGTCCGCGGGTGTGACGAAATGCCAGGTGGGGCGCAGGACATGGGTGCGCAGCATCCGCCCCGCGTTCACCGCCCGCTCAATCTCGGCATCGGTCGCGCGCGCCGACATCCGCAGGGCGAGCCCCCATTTCGCCGGCGCGTACTCCTGCGCCTGGACCGCTCCGAGCCAGCCAACCACGTCGGCCGGCCCCCGGCGCCCCGGACCCGCAAGCCCCTGGTTGCCGAGTCGCTCCCGCGCGATCCGCGCGTTCAACGATCGACCGGCGGGTTCTTCCAGGATCGGCGGCGGATTCCCTGGTAAGGGGCTTGCGCCCGCCTTGCCAGCCGCTCGATGCGCACGCAGCTTTCTGTGAAGCGGCGCCCCCCGTCAAGCCCGGCCGGTTGGTCGGGTTTTGCTTTTCATCTGTTGTCGGGCCGTCGTGCGGCCCGGTTCAGCCGGTGCCCTCGAGGTGCCGCTCAGCCTTCTGTACGCGCTCTCCGGTGACGAGCCGAGCTCGTCGGCGCAATTGAGGATCCGAAAGGGCGGCGGCGCCAACTAAGCGACGACCTCAGCTGCGGTCATAAGC
>JBOHSV010000437.1:0-3086 GCA_050921735.1 Gemmatimonadales bacterium
CGCCGCGCGCGATGAGCGGCTCGACCTCGCCCGGATCGAGCGCGGGCTGGACGATGCCATCCACCTCCACGCCAGCCACGTCCGAAATGAAGAGCAGCTCGGCGGCTCGCAGGGCCCCGGCGAGCGCCGCCGCCGCGTAATCGGCGTTCACGTTGAGCGGGACGTCGTGCGGCCCGCCGTCGAGCGGCGGGGCGACGGGAGCCAGCACCGGGGTGAAGCCGGCCAGCAGCAGCGCGTCGAGCAGGGCCGTGCGGACCTCGACGATCTCGCCGACGTAGCCCAGCCCGCCCGGTGCCGTGCGGGCGCGGAACAGCCCGCCGTCCGCGCCCGCGAGACCCAGCGCGTCGAGCCCGGCGCGCCGCAACGCGACGACCACGCTGCGGTTGATCGAACCGGCGAGCGCCATCTCGACCACCTCGGCGACCTCGGCGGTGGTCACCCGCAGGCCCTCGCGCTTCTCGACGGGGAGGCCCAATCGCCGGGACAGCGCGTCGACCGCGCGTCCGCCGCCGTGCACCACGACCAGCGGCCGGGCCGCCGCCAGCGCGCCCGCGCATGCCTCGAGCCAGCGCGGGCGGTCGAGCTCGTTGCCGCCGATCTTGACGACGCGCAGCGGCGTCAGCACGCCAGCCCCGTCGTCTCCGGCAGGCCCAGCATGACGTTCATGTTCTGCACTGCCTGGCCCGCGGCCCCCTTCACGAGATTGTCGATCGCGGCTACGATGGTGAGCCGCGGGCGGCGCACGTCTTGCACGGCCACGACGCCGAGCGCCACGCGGTTGCGGTACACGACGTCCCGGAGCGACGGGAGGGCGCCCTGGAACACGCGCACGCAGGGCTCGCCGTCGTACGCCACGCCGAACAGACCCTCGGCGGTCGCCTGGTCGAGCGCCCGCGTGAGCGGCACGTGGATGGTCTCGAGAATGCCCCGCTTGACGGGCAGGAGGTGGGGGGTGAACACCAGGTCGCCGGTGAAGCCGCCCTCGCGGGCGAGCGCGGCGCGCAGCTCCGGGACGTGCCGGTGCGCGTTGCCGGCCGCGTAGGCGCGGAAGTCTTCCGCCACCTCGCCGAACAGCAGCTCGCGCCGGGGACTGCGGCCCGCGCCGGTCACCCCCGAGGCCGCGTCGATCACGACGTCGCGCGAGGGGTCGATGAGGCCGCGCCGGGCCAGCGGCAGCAGGGCGAGGAGGGCGGCCGTGGGGTAGCACCCCGGGTTGGCGACGAGCTCGGCACGGGCGACGGCGGGGCGCGCGAATTCGGTCAGGCCGTAGACGGCCTCGGGCAGGAGGCGGGAGTCGGCGGAGAGGTCGACGGCGCGCCGGCCGGCGGCGCGGATCGCGTCGACGTACCGGCCGGAGATGCCGTGGGGGAGGCAGGAGAAGACGATCTCGGCCTGGTGCAGGGGGGCATCGTCGGTGGACAGCAGCCGGATGCCGTCGAGCGTCTCGCCGGCAGCGGCATCGGCCGTGGCGAACGCGAGGGCGGCCCCCGGATGACCGGCGAGGAGTCGCACCAGCTCCTGCCCGACGTATCCGGAGGCCCCGAGCACGCCGACCGGTGCTCCTGTATGATTATTCACTGGGGCGGAAAATTATGCACTCCCGCCCGACCCCGCAATCCCCTACTCCACGCGCTCCAGCCGCGGGTTGGGCCGGTAGCTTCGCCCCACCTTGCCGCAGGGTTTCCCATCCACCCGCACCACATCGGCCGTGAAATCGAACCGCCCCTGGAACAGGCTGGACCCCACCCCGTAGGCGTCCACCGGCACCCCCTGCTCCTCGAACTGCCGGATCTTCTCGGCCGTGAACCCCCCGGACACCACGATCTTCACCTGCCGGAAGCCCTCGCCGTCCAGCGCCCGGCGCACGTTCCAGACGAGCTGAGGGTTGACTCCCGTCGGCTTGAACGTGCCCATCTGGGGGATGATGGACTGGTCCACCAGGGTCTCGGACGTGTCGAGGCGCACGCCGTAAAGCTGGTCGCCCAGGGCGCGCGCCACGCTGAGCGACGTGCCCACGCAGTCGTTCTCGAAGTCCACCAGCGTGATCAGCCGCACGCCGGCCGGCATGTGCTCCGCGAACTTCCGGGAGGCCAGGACCGTGTCGCCGCCGTACGCCGCGATGAGCCCGTGCGGGACCGTGCCGACCCCCTCCGACCCCCACCAGGACGCCTGCGCATCCGTCGACACGCCGATGGCGCCGGCGATGTGGGCGGCGTAGCCGTCGCCCGTCTGCACCAGCCAGTGGTCGTGGCGCGCCGGGAAGAACATCACCTGCTTGGGCTTCGCCGCCTCGACCACGAGCCGCGTGTTGGTGCCGACCTTGGTGCGGCGCGCCAGCACGCCGAGATACAGCGTCTCCAGCGCGGCGAACGCGTCGTACGGGCCCTCGATCAGCAGGACGGTCTCCCACGGCGCGATCGGGTCGCCGTCGTACAGCGCCGAGACCTCCAGCTCGTCCCACGTGTCCGCGCAGAGCTTGAGGATCGCGATCGCCTCGTCGCTGCCGCCCAGGTACGCGTGGGTCTTGGCGAAGACCTGCATCGTCACCCGGGGACGGTGCCGATCGCGCAACAGCACCTCGCGGGCCCGCACGAAGTACTTATCGGAGTAGTAGCCCGCCGTCATCTTGTCGACGGGCAAGTGGAAGATCGCCGGGTCGAGACGCTGGCGGCGCGGCATCAGCGGTACCCCGGCCAGGCGAACATCGCGACCAGCGTGTCGCCCCCGGCGAGCGGGAGGCGCCGGGCCACGTTGTTGAGCCGGCCGCAGAGGGTGCCGGCGGGCTCGGCCGGCGCGCCCGGTCCGCCATCCCCGCCGGCCTCGACCACCCGGAGACACACCACGTCGGCGTCGAGCGCGAGTGCGCGGTCCCGGGCCAACGGCGGCGGCTCGGGCCGCGCGAGACTCACCTCGACGGTCCGCCGGCCGCGCCCGGCGAGCACGAAGTCCACGCGCCACGCCGCGCCGCCGGGAACGAGGTCGCGGCGGCGCGGTCCCGTGACCGCGTCCCCCCGCACGAGATTGAGCACCACCACGGCCCGGCGCGGCCGCACCACCGCCTCGATGGTGATCGCCATGCCGGGGGG
>JBOHSV010000438.1:0-1527 GCA_050921735.1 Gemmatimonadales bacterium
GGCGTACACCCGCACGCCGTGACGCGCCAGCAGCGTCGCCGCGGCGACTCCGCTCCGGCCCAGCCCCACCACCGCCACGACGCCCCGGCGCCACGCCTCGGGGATCATCGAATCTTCAGCGTCGCGATGGCCAGGGCGGCACACAGGACACCGAGGATGTAAAAGCGCATCACGACCTGAGGCTCGGTCCACCCCAGCTTCTCGAAGTGGTGGTGCAGCGGCGCCATGCGGAACACCCGGTGCGCGTCGGCGTACTCCCGGCCGCGCGTGCGCTTGCGCCAGCGGTACACACCGGTCTGGAGCAGCACCGACACCGCTTCCGCCACGAACACGCCCCCGGCGATCAACAGGAGGAACTCCGCCTTGAGCATGATCGCCACCGTGCCGAGGGCGCCGCCGATGGCCAGGGCGCCCGTGTCGCCCATGAACACCTGGGCCGGGTGCGCGTTGAACCACAGGAACCCGAGTGAGGCGCCCAGGAGCGCGAGACAGAAGATCGTGAGCTCGCCCGCCTCGGGCAGGTAATACACGCCGAGGTGGCGCGACCAGTCGAACCGGCCGAACACGTACGCGAGGGCGGCGAACGTCCCCGCGGCGATAGCGGTAAGTCCCGCCGCGAGCCCGTCCAGCCCGTCGGTCAGGTTCACGGCGTTCGAGCTGCCGGTCACCACGAGCGTGACAAAGACGACGTACAGCGGCGCCCACAGCGTCACCAGCCGGTACTTGAGGAGGGGCAGCTGCGTCGAGGCCTCCGGCAGCCGTTCGGCCAGGGGCCAGACCAGCAGGTACGCGCCGAGCGCCACGCCGAACGTGATCTGGCCGACGAGCTTCCAGCGGGCGACCAGCCCCTGCGACTTGCCCCGCACGATCTTGAGGTAGTCGTCGAGAAACCCGATGCCGCCCATCCACAGCGTCGCCGCCGCCGCCACGAGCACGTAGCGGGTGTCGAGGCGCGCCCACAGGAGGGTGGGGATCACCGTGGCGAGGATGATGATGAGCCCGCCCATGGTGGGTGTCCCGCGCTTGCCCTGGTGGCTCGCCGGTCCCTCGGCGCGGACCACCTGCCCGATTTTCCGGGCCCTGAGGTTCCGGATGATCCACGGTCCCACTGCGAAGGCCAGCACGAGGGCCGTGACCGTCGCGCCCGCGGCCCGGAAGGTGATGTAATTGAACAGATTGAACAGGATGTGCTTGTCAGCGAGGGGCGCGAGCAGATGGTAGAGCACGTCCGATTGTCTCCGCCGGTTACGAGAGGTGGCGCAACACCCGCTCGAGCGCCACGCCGCGCGAGGCCTTCAGCAGGACGACCTCGTCGCCCCGCAGCGCGGTGCGCAGCGGCGGCCCCAGAGCCTCGGCGTCCGCGGCCACGAGCAGCCGCCCGCCCAGGGCCCGCCGGTGCGGCTCGAACGCCCGCGCGAATGCTCCCACCGCCGCGATCAGCGCCGGCCGCCGGGCGGCGATCTCCGCCGCCAGCGCCGCGTGCAATTTGTCACTGTCGGCCCCCAACTCCAACATCGACCCCACCAC
>JBOHSV010000439.1:0-1801 GCA_050921735.1 Gemmatimonadales bacterium
CCCGCCTGGCTTGCCGCGGCGGGCTTCATCGCCCTCCTGGCGCTGGCCGGCGTCTTCGCCTCCATGGCGCAGTCGCTCGCGATGGGCGTCGAGGCCCCGCTTGGCCGGCCGGCGGTGGCCGCCGCGCGGACAGGAAGCTCGGCCATAACCCTGGGCGCCCTGGGAAGCGCCGCTGCGCTCGCGCTCCTGGGAGGGCTTGCCCTGGCGTGGTTCAAGAACCGCATCCCCGCGGCCGGTCTCGCATTCCTGCTCGCCGCCGTGGTCGGGGCAGATCTGTGGCGTAATGCCACCAGCTTCTGGAGGTATAGCCCGCCGCCTCAGGAGGTGTTTCGACCGGACGCCCTGACGCAGCGCGTCACCGCCACGCCCCTCCCGTATCGCACCCTGGATCTCGGCGTGTACCCCGGCGACGGGGTAGCGCTGATGGCGTACGGCATTCCCCAGCTGCTCGGCCACCACGGCAACGAGCTGCACCGGTTCGACGAGCTCATGGGCGGTAAGAACCAGTGGCGCAATCTGTCGCCTCAACTGCTCGACCTGTTCGCCGTGCGCTACGTGATCGCGCCCGCGGGCCCGGGGAGTCCAGACTCGCTCCCCGGGTACCGCCGGGTGATGGACGCGGCCGCCACGTCCCCCGGGACGCCGGGGCGCCTGTTCGAGCAAGAAAACCCGTCGCCATACGCGCGGGTCGTGCCCGGCGGCGCCAAACTCGACGACTCCCTGATCGTTGCCACCCTCGTGGACCCCAGGCTGCCGGGATATGACCGCGTGGTGTTCTTCGCGCCCGACGCGCCGGTGAGCCCAGATTCCCTCACGGGCTGGCCGGAGCCCAGCCCCAGCCGCGCCGTCGTGACCGAGTGGGTACCGGGCGCCATGACCGTCACGCTCGACCCGGCGCCTGAGCGCCCGTCGTACCTGCTGGTGGCCGAGAACTGGTACCCGGACTGGGAAGCCGTGGTGGACGGGGCCCCGGCCCACGTGGTCCGGGGGAACCATACGCTGATCACGGTACCCCTCCGGGCCGGCGCCCGGACCGTCCGCCTGGAGTTTCGGTCGGCGGAGTACCAGCAGGGCAGCGTGATCAGCCTGTTGTCGCTGGGGGTCGTCCTGTTGGGCTTCGCCGCGCCGTGGGTGTCCCGCCGGAGGCGGCGTGCCTGAACGAGCGCTGGTCTGCATCCCGACCTACAACGAGGCCGAGAATCTGCCTGAGATCGTGCCTCAAGTACTGTCTCAGGACCCGCGCCTCGAGGTCCTGGTCATCGACGACGATTCACCGGACGGCACCGGACGCCTGGCCGACCGGCTGGCAGCCGACCACCCTCGGGTTCACGTGATCCATCGTGAGGGAAAGCAAGGCCTGGGCACGGCTTACCTCGCCGGGTTCAAGTGGGCTCTCGAGCGGGGCTACGACTACGTGTTCGAGATGGATGCGGACTTCTCGCACGACCCGAAGCACCTCAAGGAGTTTCTCAAGGCGGTCGAGGGCGCGGATCTGGTGCTGGGATCCCGCTACCTGCACGGGAAGGTGACGGTGGTCAATTGGCCCATGGGGCGCCTGATGCTATCGTATTTCGCGAATGTCTACGCCCGCCGGGTGACGGGGCTTCGCATTTGGGACCTGACGGGCGGGTTCAAGTGTTACCGCCGGCGGGTGCTCGAGGGCATCGACCTGGCCCAAGTCCGGTCCAACGGGTACGCCTTTCAGATCGAAACGAGCTTCCGGGCATGGCGAAAAGGGTTCAAGCTGGCCGAGATCCCCATCGTGTTCGTCGATCGAACCGAGGGGCACAGCAAGATGAAC
>JBOHSV010000440.1:0-3374 GCA_050921735.1 Gemmatimonadales bacterium
CGGGTTGGTGCCCGCGGGCACCGGCAACCTGCTCGCGGGCAACCTGCGGCTGCCCCGCGGCCCCGTGGCGGCCGCCCGGGCGATGCTGCGCGGCCGCCCGGTGGCGCTCGATCTCGGCGCGGTGGAACGGGGCGACGAAACGCACTACTTCGCGGTGGCGTGCGGAGCCGGGTTCGACGCCGAGCTGATGGCACGCACCGCGACCGGGGAGAAGCACCGGTGGAAGATGGGGGCGTACGTGGCGCGGGCCGTCGAGATGCTGCCCCGCGTCGCGAGCGCCCCGCACCGGATCACGGTCGACGGGCGCCCCAGCGACGTCGAGGCGGCGATGGTGCTGGTGGCGAACTGCGGGGAGATCATTCCGCCGCTGCTGCGCCTGGGTCCGGGCATCGCCCCCGACGATGGCTGGCTCGACGTGGTGGCCATGCGCGCCGACGGCGTGATCTCGAGCGCGGCCGCCTTCTGGGATCTGCTGCGCGGCGCCACGAACGGCGCCTCGCGCGTGTGGGCGGCGCGCGGACGCACGGTGCGCGTCGAGGTCCGCGGCCACCCGCCGCGTCCGGTGCAGCTCGACGGCGAACCGGCGGGAGAGACGCCGTTCGAGGCCCGGCTCGTGGCCGGGGCGCTGTCCGTGCTCGCCGACCCGGCGGCCGTCCCCCATCTGACGAGGCAACCCGTATGACGGAGACGCTGCTCCTGATCGACGACGACGAGGCCATCGTGCGCGCGGTGGGGACGTACTTCGAGCGCATGGGCTCCGAGGTCCACCGGGCGTTGACGGGCGACGAGGGTCTCGACCTGTTCGACCGCACCCGGCCCGACGTGGTGATCCTGGACCTCAATCTCCCCGATCGGCCGGGGCTGGAGGTGCTGGAGCGGCTGAAGGGGCGCGGGGCGGCGGTGCTGCTGCTCACGGGGCACGGGGACATCGAGACGGCGGTGCGCGCGATGCAGCTGGGCGCGGAGAATTTCCTCACCAAGCCCGTGGACCTGACGCACCTGGCCGCCGCGACCGCGCGGGTGTCCGAGAAAGTGCGCCTCGCGCGCCAACACGCGCGCCTGCGGGCGCGCGACCTCCCGGGGGCCGATCTCGAGTCGCTGGGCGTGTCGCCCCCGATGCGGGACCTGGGGCGTCAGATCGGCCTGCTGGCGGCGAGCGAGCGCACGACCGTGCTGCTCACCGGCGAGAGCGGCACGGGGAAAGGGTGGGTGGCCCGCCTCATCCATCAGCTGAGCCCGCGCGCCGCCGGGCCGTTCGTGGAGGTGAATTGCGGCGGCCTGTCGGCCACGTTCCTCGACTCCGAGCTGTTCGGCCACGAGAAGGGGGCGTTCACCGACGCCAAGGAGCGCAAACAGGGCTTGTTCGAGCTGGCCGACGGCGGCACGATTTTTCTCGACGAGATCGGCGACCTCGCGATCGAGCTCCAGCCCAAGATCCTCAAGGTGCTCGAGACCAAGACGTTCCGCCGGCTGGGCGGCACGCGCGAGATGACGGTGGACGTGCGGCTCGTCGCGGCCACCAACCGCGATCTCACCGGCGCGGTGAAGCAGGGACGCTTCCGGGAGGACCTGTACTACCGCCTGAGCGTCATGCCGCTGCATCTCCCGCCGGTGCGCGAGCGGTCGCGGGAAGACCGTCTCGCGCTGCTGACACGGCTGCTGGCGGAGTTGCGGCCGCAGCTCCCCGGGTGTCCCGCGGAGGGCGGGGCGGAGACGCTCGACCGGCTGCTGTCCGCGCCGTGGCCCGGCAACGTGCGGGAGATGCGCAACGTGCTGGAGCGGGCGATGATTCTCGCGCGCGGCGAGCGCGCGATCGGGGTCGAGCACCTCCCCGGCGACCTGCGCAAAGGGGCGGCGGCGGTCGATCGCCGCCACCACCCCCAGACCCTGGCCGAGCTCGAGCGCGTGCAAATCGAGCGGGCGCTGCGCTATCACAGCGGCAACCGCACGCGGGCCGCGCTGGAGCTCGGGATTTCCCGCGCGACGCTGATCAATAAGATTAAGACGTACTCGCTCAACCTCTGAGGCGCCTATGCCCGAGAAACCGGAGCTCAAAGAGCACGATGCGATGACCTGCCGCTACTGCGGCAACGAGGAGCGGGCCTCCGAGGGATACCCCTGCGCGGACTGCGGCACGTTCATCTGTCTGATCTGCACGTTCCGCGGCGTGACGCGCTGCCGAACGTGCGAGGACAGAGCCAAGGCGGGGAAGGCCTAACCGCGTCGCTTGCGGAGCTCCGCCTCGATTTCGTCCGCCCCGATGCCGAGCTCCCCGGCCAGTTTTTCGACCGCGGCGCGCAGCCCGGCCCAGTTCCCCGCCGCCGACATCGCCTCCAGCGCCACGTCCTGAATCGCGTCCGTGCGCTCCTCGAGGTCGCGCGTGCGCACCGCCACCTCGCGCGCCAGCCACTGCTCCAGCTCGCGGCGGTCGATCTCGAGCTGCCGCTGGCGCAGCGCCGCCTGAATCGACAGCTCCAGCTCATCCAGATCCACGGGCTTGATGAGATAATCGAACGCCCCGAGCTTCATGCTCTCGATCGCGGTGCGCGGCTCGTCGATCGCGGTGAGCATGATGATGGCGAGGTCCGCGTCCGCGGCGAGCGCCTTGGGCACGAGCTCCACCCCCGTCATGTTCGGCATGCGGATGTCGCACAGCATGGCCTGCGGGCCGTCGCCGGCGATCCGCCCGAGCGCGGCCGCGCCGCTCTCCGCCTCGACCACCCGGTAGCCCAGGCGCGTCAGGAAACGGTTCAGGGCCTGCCGAATGCCGTCCTCGTCGTCCACGACCAGGACCAGGGGGGCGTCGGGCTTGGCGTCGCGGGGGGACATGGCCGCCAAGCTAGTTGCACTCCACAAGCCCAGCAAGCCGACATATCTTCGCCGGCGTGATCGACACCCCACCCCCGTCGGCACTCACCGCCGTCCCCGGCATCACGGTAGGCCATTTCACGGATCCGGAGGCAGCGACGGGGTGCACCGTCGTCCTGGCCCCCCCCGGCGGGATGCGCGCCTCCGGCGCGCTCCGCGGGCGGGCCACCGGGACGCGCGAGCTCGACGTCCTGGACCCGCGCCATGTGGTGGGGCACGTCGACGCCATCCTCCTCACGGGGGGGTCGGCCTACGGCCTCGGCGCCGCGGACGGCGTCATGCGGTGGCTGCGCGAGCGGGGTCGCGGATTCCCCGTCGGACCCCAGGGGGTGGTCCCCATCGTGCCGACGGCGGTCATCTTCGATCTGGGGAACGCGGGGCGCACCGTGCGGTGGCCGACCCCCGATGACGCCGCGCGCGCGTGCGACGCGGCGTCGGCCGAGGTCCCCGAGGGATCGGTGGGGGCGGGGGCCGGGGCGACGGTCGGGAAGGCGCCGGGCCTGGAC
>JBOHSV010000441.1:0-4870 GCA_050921735.1 Gemmatimonadales bacterium
CACCAGCACGGCGGCGAGCGGGCCGGCCGCCAACGGGCCCCAGCGGCGCAGGGCGGCGGCGACCACGGTCTAGCGCGCCGCCACCCGGTTCACGATCTCGTAGAAGAACCGCACGCCGAAGGTCAGCGCGGCGAGGCTCACCCGCTCGTCGTTCCCGTGCACGCCCCGCGACTCCTCGGCCGTCAGCGGGAACGGCGACACGCCGTAGCTCGCGATCCCCACCCGCCGGAAATAGTGGCTGTCCGTGAAGCCGGCCAGCATGATCGACGTGACCGGCGCGTCGGGGGCCAGCGCCTTCGCGGCGTCGACGACGGCGCGATAAAGCTCCGTCGCCGCCGGGCTTTCCGTGGCCGACCAGTTCACCCCCTGGGGCGTGATGGTGACGTCCGTGTCGCCCACGGCGCGCACGAGCTCGGCGAGAAACGCCTTCGGCTCCTGTCCCGGCAGCAGCCGGACGTCGACCGCCGCCGTCGCGGTCGGCGGAATGACGTTGGTCTTTTCGCTCGCCTGGAGCCCGGTGACCGCGATCGTGTTCCGCAGGATGGCGTTGTAGTTGAGATCGGTCGTGATGGCGCGCGCCGCCACGGGGTCCCGCAACGCGGTCCGGATGTCGCCATACCAGCGGCGCCGCACGGAATCCCGCTCCATCCGCGCCAGGTCCGAGAAGTAGCGCTCGACGGTCGGCGTGACCACCAGCGGCGTCTCGTACGCGGCGATCCGCTCGAGCGCCCGCACCAGCCGGTGCACGGGATTGTCCGGCGTGGGCCGCGAGCCGTGCCCCGGGGTGCCCCGGGCGGTGACGTCGAGCCAGAACGGCGACTTCTCCGTGGTCCCGATCCCGACGTACTCCACGCCGCCGCCGCCACCGGCGCGGATCGTCCCGCCCTCGTTGATCAGGAACTCCGCGTCGCGCACGAGATCGCCGTGCTGCTCGAGGAACCACTGGGCCCCCACGCCGCGCCCCACCTCCTCGTCGGCGTTGGCGAGGAAAATGAGGTCGCGCTTCAGGGGAATCCCGGCGCGCTTGAAAATGATCAGCGTCATCAGCTGGACGATCCCCTGCCCCTTCATGTCCAGCGCCCCGCGACCCCACACGTAGCCGTCCCGGATGGCCCCGCTGAACGGGGGCACGCGCCAGTGCTCCGGACTCGCGAGCACCACGTCCATGTGGTTGAGCAACACCACCGGCCGCGCCGACCCGTCTCCCCGCAGGCGGGCGTACAGATTCGCCTTGCCGGGGCGGGGCTCGAAGATCCGCGCCTCGATCCCCTCGCGCTCGAGCACGCGCGCCAGCCAGCGGGCAGCCTCGACCTCGTTGCCCGGCGGGTTGGTGTTGTCGATCCGCAGATACTGCGACAGCAGCTGGGCCGCCTCGTTGCCCAGCGCCCGCCACTCGGCCTCGGCGTGCGGGGCCATGACCAGCGCCACGCGCTCCGGCAGGTAGCGCACCGGCTCCGAGGACGGCGTGACGAGCGACGGCCGGGGGCCGCGCGAGCAGGCGGCGAGGAGCAACAGGGCGGACAGGGACGGACGGAGACGGACGGGGACGGACAGGGAATGCACGATGACCTCTGGTAGCGCGAGAGTCTCGCGAAACTAGCCGCGGCCGAGCCGCCTGGCTACAGCCGCCGGGACTCGCCGTGCGCCAGGACCCAGAGATCTCCCGGATCGCGGCCGGCCGAACGCCACGCCGCCGCGGCGCGGCGCGGCGGCTCGTCCATGGGCTCGTCCGTGAGCCGAAACGTGCCCCAGTGCATCGGCACCATGACGGCCGGCCGGCCGGGCAGCGGAGGGCGGCTCGCCAACAACGCCTGGAACGCCCGGACCGCCTCCTCGGGATTCATGTGCACCGGGCGCATGAACCAGCGCGGCTCGTAGGCTCCGATCGGGAGGAGCGCGGCGTGGAACGGCCCGAACCGGTCGCCGATCGTCGCGAACTCGGGATGCAGGCCCGTGTCCCCCGCGAAGAAGACCCGTCGCGCCGGCGCTCCGATGCTCCAGCCGCACCACAGCGTGCGGTTGCGATCGGCCGGCCCGCGGGCGCTGAAATGCTGGGCCGGCGTGCACGACACGGCCACGTCGCCCAGCCGCGTCTGCTCCCACCAATCGAGCTCCAACACGCGCCGGGCGCCGAGTCGGGCCACCAGGGGCGCGAGCCCGAGGGGCACCAGCCAGCGCGCCTCGACGTGCCGCGCCGCGAGCGCGCGCACCGTGGCCGCATCGAGGTGATCGTAGTGGTTGTGGGACAGCAGCACCGCGTCGAGCGGCGGCAGGGCGTCGAGCGCCACCCCGGGCGGTACGATCCGCCGCGGCCCGGCCCACTGCACGGGGAAGGCGCGCGCGCTCCACATAGGATCGGTGAGCAGGTTGAGGCCGCCGACTTGGATGAGGAACGTCGAGTGGCCCACCCAGGTCAGCACCAGCTCGTCCCGTCCCGCGCGCGGCGCGGGGAACGCGGGCGCGTGGCGCGGAAACGCCGCGGGGTCGGGCGCGGGGGGCCGCCCTCTGACCAGCCGCTCGACCAGCAGCCAGTGGAGCAGGCCGCCCAGGCGGCCCGGCGCGCCGTCGAGCCACGGGTTGGCGAACCCGCCGCCGGGCCGGTGATGGGATGGACGCGCGCGGGGCACGGCGGAAAGCAAACACCGCCGTGCCCCGAACGAAATGGTCAGTGCACCGTCACGTTCGCTTCGCCGACCTTGCCCTCGCTCGACGCCCGGAGCGCCGCGGCTCCCGCCTTCCGCGCCCGGACCACGACGTGCTCGCCGAACGACCCCTCGATCTTCAGGACCGTCGTATCGGTCGAGAACCACGACGCCGGCCGGTGGGTGAGCACATTGCCGCCGGCATCCCGCAGCTCGGCGCGGAATCCGCCGCTGTCGTTGACCGCCATGGAGGCGGTCGCGGGGAGGACGGTGACCGTCGCGACCGGCTGGGGCTGGCCCACCACTTCGACAGTGAGTGAGTCGCTCACGCCGTTGCTCGTGGCGCTGATCGTGGCGAAGCCGACCTGCCGGCCGGTGACCGCGGCGGTGTCGCCCACGCCGACCACCCGGGCAACGGTCGTGTCGCTCGAGCGCCACGCGACCGACGGGCTCGAGACCGGCTCGCCGGCGTCGTCCCCTACGGCGGCCCGCAAGATGATGCTCCCGCCGACGCCCACCGAGCTCGGTCCGGAAATGCGGAGGTACGCGCCGCCCGCGCCCGCTTCCGGCAGCGAGACGCTGACGTGCGTGGTCTCGCCGGCCGCCACGGTCACGCCGCTCCGCGTCACGGCGGCCAGGAACGGGTATTGCGACTGCTCGATCCGCACGATGTAGGTCCCGTCGCTCACGAACGCGACCCGGTACGCGCCCTGCGCGTCGCTGCGCCCGGTGGCCGCCACCCACCACGTCCCGGACGGCTGATTCGGATCGCCGCCGTACACGGTGATGTTGGCGTTCGCGACCGGTTGCGTCGCGCCCGTGTAGGCGCTCGTCACGGTGCCGGCGATGGTGCCGGTGAAGGCCCGGTGCACCGCCCGCAGCCAGGGCAGCACGGTGAACTCGCCGGTGCCGAAGTAGTCGTACAGGAAGCTCTTGCCCACATCCCAATCGATGACGATCTCGACGTCGTCCGTGCCCGCGAGGCTGAAGAGGGGCTCGAGCACGAGCGCGTACATGGTGATCTGGCCGCTGCCGGGCCAGGGCCAGCGCACGTCGGCGTCGGAGCCGCCGCTCCACCGCACCGACGACGAGTCGGCGTCGATCACCACGCGGATGGCACGGTACAACTGCCCGGTCAGCCGCCCTTCGCCCAGCAGGGCCGTGGTTCCCTGCTGCAGAGCCAGGAGGTCGAACCGCCGCTTCGGCTGGGCGATGGTCTCCCACGCACCGCCGCCGCTGGTATCGGGGTCGGTGCTGGCGGCGACACTCACGACATACACGTTCACGCTCGCCACCGAGTCGTAGGGGAACGGGGCGTCGGTCAGGAACACGCGGGCGAGCGGCCGCAGGGACCCGGGGGCTGTGGAGTCGTCCTGGTAGCAGGCGGCAGCCAGGAGCACGCCGAGGCAGGCGGTGGCCGCGAGCGTAGGTTTCCGCATGAGGGTCCGCCTCCGAAGTAAGCAGGTCAGCGACGGCGTGGCTCCTTATAGTACCCGAAGGACCGGCCGGGCGTCACAACCTCGTGGCCTCCCGGGTACTGTGACGTTCGGGAATGCCTATGGGTCTATCGGATGTGGGGGCGAGCGATGCGGACCTGGTCCGGCGGGTCCTCGGGGGGGACACGAGGGCCTACGCCGGGCTGGTGGCGCGCTATCGCGACCGGCTGGGACGCTACGCGCGGCACATGCTGGGCAACCCGCAGGATGCCGAGGAAGTGCTGCAGGACACCTTCGTGCGCGCCTACCGTTCGCTGGCGCGCTGCCAGGACCCCGCGCGGTTCGGGGCGTGGACGTACGGGATTCTGGTGAACCGCTGCCGCACAGCGGGGGCGCGGGCGGCGCGACGGCGGCGGATGTTCGTGCACGACGAGGGCGCGCTCGACGGGCCCGCGCATCCGGCGGCCGCGGAGCGCCTGGAGTGGGGTGACACCGTGCGGTGGGCGCTCGCGCGACTGGGCCCGGAGTACCGCGAAGCGTTCCTGTTGAAGTACGTGGAGGACCTGGAATATGAAGAGATGGCCCGGGTCACGGGCGCCGGCGTGTCGGCGCTGAAGATGCGGGTCAAACGGGCCCGGGATCAACTGCGGGCCATGTTGCGGGAGGCGGAGCGTGTCTGAGCGCGACGAGGAGATTCTCGATCGTCTGATCGATTACCTGCGGCGCCCGCTGCGGGTGGACCCGGCGGTCGACACGCGGATCATGGAGGCGGTGGGCCGGGTGCCGCCGCCC
>JBOHSV010000442.1:0-5058 GCA_050921735.1 Gemmatimonadales bacterium
CACCAGCACGGCGGCCGCGGCCGACACGCCCAGCGGGACCATGAACGTGACCGAGGCGAGGTTCAACGCGACCTGGTGCCCCGCCAGCTGCACCGTGCCCAGCCAGCCCATCATCACCCCCACCACCGCGAACACGCCGTACTCGAGCTCCATCTGGGCGCCGATCGGGGTGCCGATGGCGAGCATGCGGCGCAGCGGCGCCCAGGCCAGGGCCTCGCGTCGCGGCGGCAGGAGCTGGGGCCGCAGCGTCCGCCACCCCATGACGAGGAGCAGCACGAGCATGACCCAGCGGCTCACGGCGGTGGCCCACGCGGCCCCGAGGGCGCCCAGGGCGGGAAGCCCGAAGTGGCCGAAGATCCAGGCGTAGTTGAGGCCCACGTTGATCACGTTGGCGGTGAGCATCGCGGCCACGACCGGCGCCACCCGCTTCACGGCCTGGAGACTCTGCCGCAGGGCGCCGAAGGCATAGAAGGGCAGGATCCCGACGATGGCGATGCGGGCGTAGGCGGCGGCGACGTCCGCGACCCCCTCGGGCTGGCGCAGCAGGCCGAGCACCGGCCGCGCGGGCAGCAAGAGGATGGCGGCGACGACACTGAGCAGGCCTGCGAGGACGAGGCCGCGCTGCACGCCGCGCGAGACCGCGGCGGCGTCGCCCGCGCCCGCGGCCTGCGCCACGACAGGGTCCAGCGCCATGAGCGCGCCCATCCCGAAGATGGCGGCCCCGAAGAAGTACACGTTGCCGAGCGCGACGGCGGCGATGGCCTCGGCCGACACGCGGCCCACCATCACCGTGTCCACCACGCCCATGAACATCCAGCCGAGCTGCACGACCACGATGGGCACGGCGAGCCGCACCATCGCACCGAGCTCGGCCCGGAAGCCGTGGGGGATGCGGGGGAGGTCGGCGAGCGACGGCACCGCTTACCCGGCCACCAATCGGCGGCCCCGCTCGAGCAGGCGATCCGCCCCGAGTCGCTCCGCGCACGCGTCGAAGCCGGCGGTCGCACCGCGCCACCGAAGCTCCTCCACGTCCTCGAACAGCGGCGCGTCGGTCCGGAGCGTCGCCAGCTCCTTGAAGAGCAGCGCCAGATCGCGGCTGTCTCCCAGGGCGTCGGGGGGGAAGTCCTCGATCGCGCCGTAGCGATTCAGGAGCCGGGCCGCCGTGATCGCGCCGATCCCGCGAATGCCGGGATACCCGTCCGCGGCATCGCCGACCAGGGCCAGGAAGTCTGGCATCAACGGGGGGTCCACGCCGAACTTCTCGCGCACGCCCTGCGCATCGCGGATCTTTCCGCCTCGGCGGTCCATCTGCACCACGCGGTCGCCCTCGACGCACTGCGCCAGGTCCTTGTCGGGGGTCCAGATGCAGACCTGCTCCACGCGCGCGTCGGCGGCGGCGATGCGGGCGGCCGAGGCCAGCGCGTCGTCGGCCTCGAGCTCGGTCATGGGCCAGACGGCGACGCCCATCGCGGTGAGGGCGTCCTCGAGCGGGTGGAACTGCGCGAGCAGCGCGGGTTCGACGCCCTCGCCAGTCTTGTACCCCGCCCAGAGGCGATTCCGGAAGGACTCGATGACGTGATCCGTGGCCACGCCGATGTGCGTCGCGCCTGTCTCGATCATCTGCAACACGGTGCCGAGCACGCCGATCACGGCGCCGAATGGCGCGTCCTCGCCCGGGGTGGCGCGGCGGAGGCCGTAGAAGTGGCGGAACAACTCGTAGGTCCCGTCCACGAGATGGACGATCATGGCCGTCGTGATGGCCGTCCGGCTCGACGGCGGCGCGGCTCCTGGGAGGTCTGCCGTGTCGTCGGCGGCATGGCGGAAACGTAGCGGTGATGGTAGGACACGGCGAGGGAGAGTATAATGACGGCGTGGGCGAAGGCTCAACACGGAGGAGACATGCGTCGGTCATCCTCGGGGCGGCACGCCGTCCTGCTGCTCACGGGCCTGCTGATCGCCCCGGCCGCGTCCGCTCAGACGGGTGCGCCCACCGTGCAAGAGCGGCTCGGGCACCCGAAAGAGGCGCGCCTGCTCATCATCCATGCCGACGACGTAGGCATGGCGCGCTCGGTGAACCGCGCGACGTTCGAGGCGCTGGAGCGGGGCTGGATCACCTCGGCGAGCATCCTGGTGCCGTGCCCGTGGTTCCCGGACGTCGCGCGCTTCGCCCGCGCGCACCCCGAGGCCGACCTGGGCGTCCACCTCGCCTTGAACAGCGAGTGGACGCCGTACCGCTGGGGCCCGCTCCTCGGCCTCGGCAAGGTCCCGAGCCTCGTCGACGAGGAAGGCTACCTGCCGCTCGTGCAGGGACCGGTGGTCGCGAACGCGGTCCTGGCGGAGGTCGAGGCGGAGCTCCGGGCGCAGATCGATCGGGCGCGCGGCGCCGGCATCACCCTGTCCCACCTGGACACGCACATGGGGACCCTGTTATGGTCGCCGGGCCTCGCGGAGGTCTACCGGCGGCTCGGCCGGGACTACGGACTGCCCATCCTCGCGGACCGCGAGGCGGCGGCGCGCGGGCTGGTCTCCGCCGCGGAGGTCACGATCGACTCGGTGCTGGAGATGCGCCCCGGCGTCCCGCCCGCAGAGTGGCGGGCCGCGTACGAGAAGATGCTGGCGCCGCTCGGCCCCGGCGTCTACGAGCTGATCGTGCACCTGGCATACGATGACGAGGAGATGCGCGGCGCCACCTGGGACCATCCCGATTGGGGCGCGGCCTGGCGTCAGGCCGACTTCGACCTGATACGGGACCCGGCGTTCCAGCGCTTCCTGAAGGACCAGGGCTTCGTGCTGATCCGCTGGCGGGAGCTGGCCCGGGCACGCTAGGTACCTGGAACCGACCGAGGGACGTCGTTACCTTCAGTGACCACGCCACTGTAGCTCCGTGGTAGAGCTCTCGATTCGTAGTCCCGTACGGCCGACGCATGCTAGCGCTGGCCGTTGCGTTTCGGCGGCGCGCGGTGACGAGGGCGACTGCCTGCGACGGTGGGCGACGAAACATTTGGCACCACCACTGGCACCACGAATCAGACGGGTTGCTTGCAGTTTCGCCGCCCACTCGTGAGTATTCCTTCCATGTACGAGATCACGGACGAGCACCGCGCGCGCATCGCCGAGTTGTGCCGGCGCTTCCACGTGCGTCGCCTCGATCTGGTGGGCTCGGCCACGCGCGGCGACTTCGATCGGGCCAAGAGCGATCTCGATTTTCTTGTCGAGTTCGGACCGGCGGACGGCTTGCGGGCGCTGGACACGTATTTCGGCCTTAAGAAGGAACTGGAGGCTCTCTTCGGGACGCCTGTGGACTTGATCATGCCAGCCGCAGTTGCGAATCCGTACGTGCGGGCGAGCATGGAGCGCGATCGCACGACGCTGTATGCAGCGTGACACGCGCGCATTTCTCTGGGACGTTCTCCACGCGGCCAACAAGATCGAGCGGTTCCTTCAGGATCAAACACGCGACGCCTTCGTTAGAGATGAACTGCTGCAGTCGGCGGTGGAGCGACAACTCGCCGTCATTGGGGAGGCCTTGAGACAGCTCTCCAAGGCTGCACCGGCGGTGGCTCACCAGGTGGGTGACGTTGAGCAGATCATCGGGTTGCGGAACGTCCTGATTCACGGATACGCAACCGTGGACTCTGACCTGATATGGCGATCTGTGCAGGAGGGGTTGCCGGCCCTGACAAAGACCGTCGAGCGGCTGCTGGCGAGCGGTTAGCAGTCGACTGACCGCGAGGTGGCGCAGGGGATGGCGTCGCCCGGGTCGGTTCCCGCTGCCGGCCGTGGAGTACCGGATAGGGTCGCACGTCGCTAGGTTTGGTCCCACGCCACCGTAGCTCAGTGGTAGAGCTCTCGATTCGTAATCCCGGACGGCCAGTGCCCGCCAGCGCTGGCCGTTGTGTTTCAGCGGTGCACGGTGTTGAGTGCGACTGCCTGCGACGGGGGGCGAGGAAACGTTTGGCACCACCATTGGCACCACGGACGTGATCAGGAGATGCTTGCTGTTTCACCGGCCACCACGGAGTATTCGCGGGGATGACGATCGAGATTCTCCGCCACCCGACGAGCCGTGGGCGTCTCTCCGCCCTGGCCGAGGCACAATTCGGCGACATGGTCAAGGCCGTCGTCGACGTGGAACGGCGCGTGATGGCCATCGGCGGTGAGCTACATTCTGACGAGGAAGCGGCATTGATCGAGGATGGGTCGGCGCAGGAGCATCTGTGGGGCATCAATCTCTATCCTGCCGAGGGGGAGGACGCGTGGATCGAGTTCGATTCGATGATCAACGTCCGTCCGTCGCAGGGGAACCGGTCGCGAAATGTCGAGAATAGCGCTCTCCGGGATCGCATTCGCCAGATCGTCACCGGGCTCGTGAAGGCTGACGGGCCGGGATGACGACGCACGCCGGTCTCGCCGCGGGACGCTGGGCAGCGCTCTCGCTCGCCGAGCAGCTCGCTCACGTGGGGAGCGAAGTCGATCGTGCGATCGCCGCGTGGGCGGCGCAGCGATCCGACCGGTTCGACCATGCGCTGGCACGCGCCCTCGAGCTATTCGACCTGACGGCCCGCGACGACCGCTGGCACGGGCACCGTCGCCGGGAGATCCTCCGCGCGCGCGCGGAGTTCTGCCGGCTGTTTTTCGACGACCCTGCGCCTTCCGGCGCCGCGCGCACGCTGAGGGAATATTTCCGCTGTTTCGCTGTGCTCGTGCGACGGCGATCCCGTACAAGTCTCTGATGCCCCCGGAGGCTGGCGAACCGTGCCGAGGATTCCTCGGCGCGATCCCTCCCAGCTCCGGGGCGCGGCGCAATGCTGGGTGTGTCTGCAGTTGGAGGACCAGGAGCGGACCCGCGCGACGCAACAGCTTGTGGCGCTGGTCGGTGCGGTGGAGTACGCCGTCTGCGTCCGCTGTGGACAAGAGGCACCCAATGGCAAAGATGAGGCGTACCTGGCCCGGTCGCGGCGGTATCTCGGGGCGCTGGAGTCGTGAGCGCCGAGTACCGCAGGGACCAGCCCGTAGCTCTATCAGGGCCGCCGCCACCGTAGCTCGGTAGAAGCGCTT
>JBOHSV010000443.1:0-1562 GCA_050921735.1 Gemmatimonadales bacterium
CCGCGGGAGCGCTCGCGCTGCGCCTCGAGCGCCCGCTCGAACCCCGCCGTGTCCACCGTTTGCCCGCGCTCACCGGCGATCAGCTGGGTGAGATCGATGGGAAAGCCGTAGGTGTCGTACAGCTTGAACGCATCCTCTCCGGAAATGATTTTCGCGCCCTTGAGGTCGTCCAGGCGCTTCAGGCCACCCTCGATGGTGTCGAAGAACCGCTCCTCCTCGGCGCGGGTCACGCTCGCGATGTGCGCGCGCCGCGCCGCGAGCTCGGGATAGACCGCGCCCATCTGCTCGACCACCGTCCCGGCCAGCGCCACGAGCGTGGGCTCGCGCCGCCCCAGCAGCCACGCGTGCCGCACCGCCCGGCGCAGGATCCGGCGCAGCACGTAGCCCCGCCCCTCGTTCGAGGGGTAGACCCCGTCCGCCAGGAGAAACGACACCGCGCGGGCGTGGTCCGCCAGCACCCGGAACGGCGCCCCCCCCGCCCCGGGACCCGGGTCGTAGGGCCGCCCCACCACCGCGACCGCCCGCTCGATGACGGGCGTGAACAGGTCGGTGTCGAAGTTCGACGGCACCCCCTGCATCACGGCCGCGATGCGCTCGAGCCCGCCCCCCGTATCCACCGAGGGAGCGGGGAGCGGGGAGCGGTCGCCGTCGGCCTGCAGGTCGTATTGCATGAACACGAGGTTCCAGATCTCGAGCAGCTGCCCCGCCTCGCTCAGCTCGACGAACTGCTTCAGGGTCGGAGCACGTTTCCCGTTGCCCGTTGCCCGTTGCCCGCGGATATCGACCAGAATCTCCGAGCACGGCCCGCACGGCCCCGTGTCGCCCATCTGCCAGAAGTTGTCCGCGTCGCCCAGGCCGTAGATCCGCTTGGCCGGCACGCCCGCGACCTGCCGCCACAGGCGGCGCGCTTCGTCGTCGGATTCGTGCACGGTGACGTACAGGCGGTCCGGCGCGATGCCGAGCCAGTCCTTGCCCGTCACCCACTCCCAGGCGTAGGCGATGGCGTCCTGCTTGAAGTAGTCGCCGAACGAGAAGTTGCCGAGCATCTCGAAGAAGGTGTGGTGCCGGGCGGTGTGGCCCACCTGCTCCAGGTCGTTGTGCTTGCCGCCCGCGCGGACGCACTTCTGGCAGGTGACGGCGCGGCGGTAGTCCCGCCGCTCCAGCCCCTGGAACACCCGCTTGAACTGCACCATGCCGGCGTTGGTGAGCAGGAGGGTGGGGTCGTCGGCGGGGACCAAGGGCGCGCTCGGGACGAGCGTGTGGCCCCGGTCCGAGAAGAACCTGAGGAAGCTGGAGCGGATTTCAGAAGAGCGCACGGGCTGAATATAAACTGCGGTGGGCGTTACGCGTGACAGAGCTCCTCGACGGTCTTGCGCAGCTCCGCCCCTTCGAATCCTCGCCGTTTCAAGAACCCCAGCAGTCGGCGCTTGCGAACGGGAGCCGGCAAATCCCGCAGCTGCTCGGCCCGTCGGGCCGCGGCCCGGCGCGCGGTGTCCGCGGGGTCGAGCCGCTCCTCGGCCAGGAGCACCGGGACTACGTCCGCGCCACAACCTGCCAGAAGT
>JBOHSV010000444.1:0-4110 GCA_050921735.1 Gemmatimonadales bacterium
GGGCCGGCGGCCTGCCACCACGGCGCGCCTAGACCATCGACAGCCAGGGAGAATTGAACAGATGCAGGAGGGCGAGGACGGCGGCCACGCCCCACGGACGCCCCCCAAACGCGGGCTCCACCTGCGAGCGCCGCCAGTAATACCCGAAGCCGGCGGCGATGAAGGCGAGCTCGACAAACCACCAGCCGACCGGCAACGACCGCCACAATCCCAGGCCCAGGTGCGTTCCCGCTCCCGGCCACAGCGCGAGATCGGGAGGATGGACCACCAGGTCCAGCACGAAGTGCGACAGCACCGCCGCTCCCATCGCCAGGGCCACCGGGCGGCCGTGCCGCCAGAACAGCAGAGCGTAGGCCGCCGACCAGACCGCAGACATCACCACCGAGTGCGACCAGTCGATGTGATCCAGTGAAAAGCCGGGTGCGATCCCCGGTGTGACCGAGACCCGCTCGACGCCAGCGACCACCAGCGGACCGAACACCAGGTCCAGGACGCCGACGCCGATCAGCAATCCCCAGGTCGGAGCCTTCGGGACTCGAGCCTTAATGACGAGCGCCGCGGCAAAATGACCGACGTACATCGGGCGCCTCCTATTGCACCGGGGGGCGCGGGCGGTCCAGCCAGGTGAGGATGGGGACCGGCAGGAGGAATGCCACCAGGACGAACACCGCGAATCCGATGTGGCCCATGTTCTCGCCTTTCCGCTACTCGACCGGGTTCCAAGCGAACGAGTCGCGCGCGCTGTACAGGATCTCTCCGCTCGGAGCCCGAACCGTCACGACGGCCGACAACACCGGCGTATCCAGTCGGTTCGTCGCCAGGCGCGTGAGAAAATTTCCCTCGATCGTGACCGTCCCCACCTGGGGGTTGTGACAGCGCAGATGTACGGCTTGGGCGCTGATGCGGGCCTCCAGGCACGACGCCGGGTGCTCGACACCGCCCCGGGTGAAGGTGACGACCGCCACGGGACGGAGGCTGAAGCCGTGGAAACGGAACCGATTCACCGAGAACCGGTAGCCCGGAACGTAGGACCCTTCCGCGTCCGCCTGGAGCGGTGGCGCGCGCGGCTCCACGGCCGGCGGCGGCGCGGGCTCCTCCGGCGTGGTGGACCCGGGCGTGCGCAGCCAAAGCACGACGAGCGCGCCAACCGCGAGCCCTCCCGCGAGGACGAGAACGAGACGATTCCGGGACATGCGGGCGTGGTGTGCGCGGGCACCGGGGTAAGGGATGGGACCAATCTATGACGCGCACGCCGGCCCGGCCAAGTAGTGTACGGACCGCGGCTCGGCAAGCGCTCCGTCAGCGAGCGTCCCCCATCGCCCCCGTCCACGCACGGCGCAGCCCGACCAGGCTCATCAGGGCCCAGACCCCTTCGAGCAGGATGAACCCGTACTGGCGCTCCAGGACGGCGATGGCGGTCAGCATGGTGGCGCCGATGAGGTTCATGACCTGATAGGCGAGGCTGGAAGGACGCAGGCGCCCCAATTGGCTGGCGGCGAAGGGGATGAGAATCAGGAGCGCGCCGATGACGCCCACGAGCTGTCGCATACCAGGTGGCCTCGCCCGCTATTGTGGGCCCCTGCCGAGCACCCGCCCTAGTCGCGGGGCAGGGCTAAGCGCTCGCCCTCGCGCCGCTTGGCGATGAGGCGTTCCGCAAAGTCAACGCGCTCTTCCAGCTCGCTCACCCGCTCCTGCAACTGATCGAGCTGGTCGAGACGTCCCTGAAGAGTCTCGAGCGCCTGCGGGTCCGCCTGCCCGACCTGGCGGGACTTGGAGGGCGGCAGGTACCGGAGCGCGGCGATGGCGCCGAATACCAGCAGGATGAGGGCCCCGAAGGCGGCCGTGGGCCAGAATATCTCGCCCGGAATTCCGAACATGCTTCGCAACCCTCGCTTTCGACGCCCGTATTCGCTCCTCGACGCGGAGTTTCGATTGGGTGCCTACGGCGTCGCCGCGGTGCTGAACCGCAGCCGATTCCCATCCGGATCGACCAGCGTCATCTCCCGGGCACGCCGTTCGGTGTCGCCCGGCGGCTCCGCCGGCGTGATGCTGCGGCGGCCAATCTCGCGAAAGAGCGCCTCGACGTCGTCGACCACGAAGTGCGCGGCGCCGCCAGGGCAAGCCGGGCTCTCGCTGACTCATGGCCGGCTCCCAGGACCTCAGAATACACGGAACCCTGTAACGGCACAAACCCACGCCTCGGCACCATCAAGAATCACGGTCCGAGGCGCCGCAAGCAGAAGTAGCCTTGGGGATGTCCGAGCTCACGGCCCGCCGAGTCGACAAGCACGCCAAGTCCTCCGTCTACCCAACGACCCATCATTCCGAAGTCGTCGATCGTGAACACTTCAAACAGGACGCCCGAATCGGTTGCCTCGAGGCCGGAATTGCCGAATACCAGGGTGATTCCTGCCCGGCGCTCGCGGGAGTAGAGGACTTCAACGCCGTGACGAGGGGGGCCCCGCATGGCAGGCGAGTGTGCGAACGCAAGATAGCCAGGCCACCCGATGCTCGAATCCGCGAAGCCAGTGAGAGCGACTCCCTGGCGGGCAGTATCCGTGGTGACGCGCAGGGCGACGCCGCCTGTGATCGTATCCGGCTGCGCAGCACCGCCCGTGGCCACGGCAAACAGCGTATAGCGCCCTGCCCATCGAGTGAGATCGAGATCGCTTGGCAACGGTGGCGGCGCTGGCGTGGTGCCGGTACTGCTCCCATCCGGCTGCAACGTCCAAGTCCACTTCCACCAGACAGGCTCGTCCGGCGTCGGGTCTTTGCAAGAGAACTCTTGCTGAGCCGCGACGCCCAGGCGGAGCGACGGTTGCGTGCCGCGGGTCCAAGCCAGCAGAAGGACTGGCGCAACCAGATGGGTCAAGCTGGCCGGATGTCTCGTCATGGTGCGCTGTCTAACGCATGTTGAGAGCACGCCCCCTGCTGCTACCATGGAGTCGACCAAGACCCGTGGACCAAAGCAAGGAGCGGCTCTCATGAAACGGACCACCAAGTATGTCGCGCTCGATGTCCACCAGGCAAGCACCGTCGCGTCGGTGCGCGAGGAGAGCGGACACGTGATTGCCCGGAGCGTGTTGCCGACGGAGGGCCCCGCGATCGGGGAGTTCTTCCGCGGCATGCGCGGCGCTGTGCACGTCACCTTTGAGGAAGGGACCCAGGCACAGTGGTTGCACGACCTGGTCGCGCCACTCGTCGATCGGGTCGTCGTGTGCGATCGGCGGGGGGAGTCGCGGCAGGGGAACAAGAGCGACCAGGTGGATGCCGACCGGCTGTCTGAACTGCTCCGGCGCGGCGGGCTGCGCGCGGTCTATCACGGGAGTGCGCCCCGCACCGACCTCAAGGAGCTCACCCGCACCTACCGGACGTTGATCGAGGACAGCACGCGGGTGATGCTCCGGCTCAAAGCGCTGTTCCGCGCCCGCGCGATTCCGACCCCGGGCCGGGCGGTCTATCACCCGCAGGGCCAGGCGGCGTGGCTGGCGCAGCTCCCGGACCGCGGGGTCCGGTTCCGGGCCGAGACCCTCTACGCCGAGCTCGACGTGCTGCGCGCGCTGCGGCCCAAGGCGAAGGCCGCGATGCTGGCCGAGGCGCGGCGGGATCCGGCCTGGCGGGTCCTGCGGACCATTCCCTTCTACGGCCCCGTGCGGGTGGCGCTGTTGCTGGCCACGATGCGGACGCCCTGGCGGTTTCGGACCAAGCGGAGCCTGTGGGGCTACGCGGGCCTGGCCGTGGTGACGAAGACCAGCGCCGAGTACCTGCTGGTCGACGGCCGGCCGGTCCGGCGCCGGCGGGCCCCGCTGACCCGGGGGCTCAATCGGAATCACAACCGCGTCCTGAAGAACGTGTTCAAAGGCGCCGCCACGGCCGCCACGGCGCGGCCAGTCGCTACCTCAAGCTCGCCTTCAGCCACGCCGGCATCCGGGCCGTGCAGTACTCCCCGGAGATCCGGGCCTTCTTCACGGCCACGGCGCGCCAGACGCCCATCCGGATCGCTCGCCCCCTGGTCGGGCTCGCGCTGGCGCGCATCGTCTATCACGTCCTGGCCACGCCGGAGGACTTCACCGGGCGGTTCAAGACCCGCCCCCTCCGTCGCCCCACACA